>NZ_CP136051.1:6677500-6747663 GCF_032999765.1 Imperialibacter roseus
ACGGGACGGAAAGACCCCATGAACCTTTACTATAGCTTTGCATTGACAATGGGTAAAAGATGTGTAGGATAGGTGGGAGGCTATGAAGCGGTGTCGCCAGGCATTGTGGAGCCACTGTTGAAATACCACCCTTCTTTTACTTGTTGCCTAACCCGCCAGCTTGCGGGGACATTGCATGGTGGGTAGTTTGACTGGGGTGGTCGCCTCCAAAAGAGTAACGGAGGCTTCCAAAGGTTCGCTCAGCACGCTTGGTAACCGTGCGCAGAGTGCAATAGCATAAGCGAGCTTGACTGTGAGACAGACAAGTCGATCAGGGACGAAAGTCGGGTATAGTGATCCGGTGGTACTGAATGGAAGGGCCATCGCTCAAAGGATAAAAGGTACTCTGGGGATAACAGGCTGATCTCCCCCAAGAGCTCACATCGACGGGGAGGTTTGGCACCTCGATGTCGGCTCGTCACATCCTGGGGCTGAAGAAGGTCCCAAGGGTTGGGCTGTTCGCCCATTAAAGTGGCACGCGAGCTGGGTTCAGAACGTCGTGAGACAGTTCGGTCCCTATCTGTTGTGGGCGTAAGAAGCTTGAGAGGACCTGACCTTAGTACGAGAGGACCGGGTTGGACTGACCGCTGGTGTACCAGTTGTATCGCCAGATGCACTGCTGGGTAGCTACGTCGGGATGAGATAAGCGCTGAAAGCATCTAAGTGCGAAACTCACCTCAAGATGAGGCTTCTATAAAGGGACGTTGTAGATGACGACGTTGATAGGCTGCAGGTGTAAAGGCAGAGATGTCAAAGCTGAGCAGTACTAATTACCCGAACGCTTTTTTATTGAAGAGAGTGCCCCGGACTAGTTCCGGGGCCTGGAACAGCTTGAATGTATTTTCTCTTGGTATGTCATAAGATATTTGTTGTTGGAGGAAGTCCAGCAACGTTTACCTACTCATCAAAAGATGAGTAAGTGAACAATAAGCTATGTGATCCGCCAGTTGGCGGACGACGGGCTCTGAGCAGAAGGAGCAAGTTGAAAAGATCACGAAGGTCTTTAGGTGACTATAGCGACGGGGTCCACCTCTTCCCATTCCGAACAGAGAAGTTAAGCCTGTCTGCGCCGATGGTACTGCTGTGCAAGGTGGGAGAGTAGGTCGTTGCCTGATTTTATCAAACAACCCACAAGGTTGTTACAAGCCTCTAAGAGTAATCTTAGAGGCTTTTTTGCGTTTAGGATGATTTAGGGTCAAGCGGAAAATCTGGGGCCGGATTGTACTAAGCATAGATTTTAGAGAGCCTGTATAGAAAGAAGCTGACGTTCCTCACGCCCCTAGCCGGGCGCCCCTAAATTGACTTCTCAAGGCTTTTATATTGGATCAAGCGGGAAACCTGGGGAGTATCGAGAAAGGGTGTAAGTTAAGCCTGTCTGCGCCGATGGTAGACTGGCCGTCCGCCTGTGTGCAAGGTGGGAGAGTAGGTCGTTGCCTGATTTTATCAAACAACCCACAAGGTTGTTACAAGCCTCTAAGAGTAATCTTAGAGGCTTTTTTGCGTTTAGGATGATTTAGAGTCAAGCGGAAAATCTGGGGCCGGATTGTACTAAGCATAGATTTTAGAGACCTGTATAGAAAGAAGGGATCAAGCGGAAAAGCTGGGGGACGATTGTAGTAAGCATAGATTTTGGAAAGTCTGTATAGAGAGACGCTGACGTTTCTCACGCCCCTAGCCGGGCGCCCCTAAACTGACTTCTGAAGGCTTTTGTATTGGTATTAGGGTTTGTGGCGGCAAATCGGGCTGCGACATTGGTACTATTGTGCTTGACCGCTCAAAGAGGTCTTGAGTACCAGATGTAGATGTTTTCGGCTAAGGGTTGAAGATTTCAATCCAGAGTTCTCTCCCATGCATCTTGTACGTTCAGCGAAAGCTAGTTGGTTGATGTATTTTGGCTAGGTCTCTGGACAGAATGTTCGTCCTGTTCAGGCACGGTGCCCTGGAGGGCAGAGCCTAGACTTTTAGGGAAGCTAATATGCGGGCGCAGGTCGAAGCAAGCCTACAGTTGGCTGTAAAAAAAACCTCAACACTATTTGTATTGAGGCTTCTTACCTTTTTTCGTGGAGTCCTATTCCTTATTCTTGGACTTTGACTTAGATGAGCCTGAGCCTGAAATCGACTCCCTCATTTCAGTGTCAGCCTTTACATTTTGCATTTTGTAGTAGTCCATGATACCCATGTTGCCTGAGCGGAAGGCTTCTGCCATCGCTTTCGGTACTTCCGCTTCCGCTTCAATAACCTTGGCCCGGGCTTCCTGGGCTTTTGCTTTCATTTCTTGCTCTAGGGCTACAGCCATGGCTCTTCTCTCTTCAGCCTTAGCTTCAGCCACTTTCAAGTCTGCTGATGCCTGGTCAGTTTGAAGTTTTGCGCCAATGTTTGCTCCTACGTCTACGTCGGCAATGTCAATAGAGAGAATTTCGAAAGCTGTTCCAGCGTCAAGGCCACGGGCCAACACCAGTTTGGATATTTTGTCCGGGTTTTCGAGAACAGCCTTGTGTGTAGCGGCCGAACCAATTGATGTTACAATGCCTTCCCCGACCCTTGCAAGAATGGTGTCTTCGCCAGCCCCACCTACAAGTTGCTGGATATTGGCACGAACGGTCACTCTGGCTTTTGCCACCAATTGGATGCCGTCTGCAGCTACCGCAGCTACAGAAGGGGTATTGATTACTTTCGGATTAACCGATATTTGAACTGCCTCGAACACATCTCTGCCAGCAAGGTCAATAGCGGTTGCCTGCTTAAATGACAAGTTGATATTGGCTTTGTCAGCTGAAATAAGTGCTCTGATTACCTGAGGTACATTACCACCAGCCAGGTAGTGCGTTTCAAGGTCTGAGGTTTTCAATTGGCGTTTTTCCCCAGTATGCTCATCGGTAATAGCGATACCTGCTTTTGTGGCTGTAATTAATGAGTTTACAACAACACTTGGAGGCACCTTTCTGATGCGCATAAAAACAAGTTCAAGTAGCCCAACCTTTACGCCGGAAAAGATTGCTGTGATCCAAAGGTTCACAGGCACAAAGTATAGGAAAATGAAGAATCCTATAATGGCGGCGAAAACTAAAAATAGAAAAGAAAGATTACCCATTATTGATTAATTTAAGATTGATTCAACGAATATTTTACTATCGACAATTTTCGAAATCTGTATTTTGGCATCGGCTGGTATATAGTCGCCGTTGCTTCGAACTTCCAATATTTTCTCATCAAACAGGCCATTGCCAATTGGCTTTAGGGTCGAGATGGCTTTGCCAACATCGCCAACTTTTGCCGTTACGACGATTTCTCCGTTTACTTTCCCTTCCATGGTCGATTTGAGTGAAAATTTCTCCCAAACTCCACTCTTTAAGCTAATCACTACCACTGATATCCCAGCAATCAATGAGACGATCGAGGTAATAGCGCCAATGGTATTTCCGAAATACTCGAAACTGAGATAGAGAGCAGCAATACCAAATAGACATCCAAGTATGCCAACTATAGTTGTTCCAGGAATAAACACTACTTCGATGACGATGAGTGCCAGCCCGAAAACCACAAGCCCGATAACAATGAACCACTCTGCCATAATTGTTTAAGTTCCTGAAATTTAGAAATTAACTTCGAGCTTACCTTGAGAAATGTTCGCTTAGTAAGCCCTGGCGAAAATTACTCTTTGCTTGGATGGCTTACCTGTTACCATACATTTTCCGACCTCCTCTTCTCCATCAAGAGGAATACATCTAATGGTGGCTTTTGTTTCGTCCTTCACTTTTTCTTCCGTTTCTGAAGTACCATCCCAGTGGGCTAATACGAATCCCCCTTTTTCATCCAGAACGCTTTTAAACTCTTCATAGGATTCTACTTTCGTAATCATTCCTGCTCTGAAGTCATAAGCCTTCTTATAGATATTAGCTTGCATGTCTTCAAGCAGCTGACTTATCGTCGCTGTAAATTCCTCATTCAATGGAATGACTGACTTCTCCAGGGTATCCCTTCTTGCTACCTCAACAGTTCCGTTTTCAAGGTCTTTAGGGCCGATAGCGATGCGAACCGGCACGCCTTTTAGCTCATACTCAGCAAATTTCCAGCCTGGTTTGTGCGTATCACGATCGTCGTATTTTACGGAAATACCTGCTTTACGAAGTTTACTGATCATTTCCTTGGTTACCTCATTGATCTTTTCCTTCTCTTCTTCTGAGCGATAAATAGGAACGATAACGACTTTGTTCGGAGCAAGATTTGGCGGAAGTACCAAGCCGTTGTCGTCGGAGTGAGCCATGATGAGAGCGCCCATTAGTCTGGTGCTTACGCCCCAACTGGTGCCCCAAACATACTCAAGGGCACCTTCCTTCGACTGAAACTTGACGTCGAATGCTTTGGCAAAGTTCTGCCCAAGAAAATGAGAAGTACCCGCCTGAAGCGCTTTTCCATCTTGCATGAGCGCTTCAATGCAATAGGTGTCTTCTGCTCCGGCAAATCTTTCGTTTTCGGTCTTTACGCCCTTTATTACTGGCAGCGCCATGAAAGTTTCTGCAAACTCTGCATATACATTGAGCATACGCACTGTTTCTTCTACGGCTTCTGTTTTGGTGGCATGGGCAGTGTGACCCTCTTGCCAGAGAAACTCAGCTGTGCGAAGAAATAACCTCGTGCGCATTTCCCAGCGGACTACATTGGCCCATTGATTGATGAGTAAAGGAAGGTCTCTATAGGATTGTATCCAGTTTTTGTAAGTGCTCCAAATAACCGTTTCGGATGTTGGCCTCACAATTAATTCTTCTTCTAACTTAGCCTCTGGATCTACAATAATACCACCTCCGTTTTCATCATTCTTGAGTCGGTAATGAGTGACCACGGCGCACTCTTTTGCGAATCCTTCTACGTGTGCTGCCTCTTTACTTAAGTAGGATTTTGGTATGAAAAGTGGGAAGTAGGCGTTGGAATGCCCCGTTTCCTTGAACATGCGATCAAGCTCCTGTTGCATTTTTTCCCAGATAGCGTAGCCGTAGGGTTTAATTACCATACATCCCCTAACTGGCGAATTTTCGGCCAAATCGGCCTTCTTTACCAGCTCGTTATACCACAGTGAATAGTCCTCGCTCCTTTTAGGTAATCCTTTACTCATCGAAAAATTAAATTTTGGTACAGATATTGCTTAAATTGTAAATACCATTGACGGCAAATATACGTGAATGAAAGGAAACGGGAAGGGAAACTCTTTACGTTGTTTTGTTGTCATTAAATTATAGGGAGTCAAAAAAATATAAAGCTATGAAAAGGTACACGAAGTTCGCAGCGTTAAAGACAGCTCTAAGCTTAGGGGCATTGATTGCATTGGTGCCTTTTGCGGCTATATCTCAGTCAACTAAAGAAGTGGACGATCTCTACTTTTCAAAAAATGACAGGGTAAAAATCAAGTATGCCACCAACGACGAAGGGCAACCAGTGACCGAGTCTCAGGCAACTTATGAGTCGTATAGCAACAACACGTACAACCCAACTTATTCTGCAAAGACAGTCAACCCTGAGTACATAGCTAAGTATAAGAGTGCTTCGCAGGAAAACGTGCAGGCTCAGCTTGATGAGCAGGCTGCTCTCGATAATCAGGAGAATCAGAATTATAGCAGCGAAGACTACTATGTGGATGGTTATAACTCCAATGGCTACACCACATCCGGAGCCAGCACAGTTAATATATATACTGGTGGTTACGGCAACAATTGGAACTCCTGGATGCCATACAATAATTACTATTTTAGCTCGTGGAACAGCCCTTACTGGAATCCCTACATCGGCTTTTCAATAGGTTATAGCTGGGGTTGGGGCGGAATGGGTTATGGTTATGGCTACCCTTACGGATTTTATGACCCATGGGGCTATAGCTGGGGTGGATACTACGGCGGTGGCTGGGGTAGATACGGTGGCTGGGGTTGGAACAGACCTTATAGCTACTACGGATATGGAAACGGCTATTATCACGGATTCTACGATGGCTACTATTCAGGCGGTGGCAAAGGAGTATATGCGAAAAATGTAGTAAGGGGTGGAAGAGTGAATAGAAGTGCCGTTGGTGGTGGCAGTTATGCAAACACGGCCGGGTCTAGCAGATACAGAAATGCCAATGTGCAAAATGTGACTGGGTCGACTGACAGAAGCGGTTCCACGGCATCGAGAGGAAGAACTGTCTCGAGTTCGACAAGCTCAAGAGACTACTCAGGCACTCAAAACGAATATTTTCAAAGATCCAGGGCTGGCTACACCTCAGGAGTAGGCACTAGCGACAGGAACACCTCTGCTGTGACCAACAGGAATTCAGGCAGAACCACATATGAGTCGGGCGTAAGATCAAGGAGTTCTTATACGGCAGCTGACAGGACTTCTCAAAATGCCAACGCAAGTAGAGGTTCTTCTGCTACAGGAACAACAACTAACTCTAATAGCTCAAGAAGTTTGGCCCCAGCATCTTCTGGAAGGACGAACAATAGTTCGACCAACGAATTCAGGGGAGTGGTGCCCAGCAACTCCAGGTCGTCATCTGGGCAGATGAACAGACAGGTAGTTCCTAATAACAATTCGTACAGAACAAGATCCAATAGCAGTGGCTATTCCAGTCCATCATATTCCGCACCCTCTAATAGTGGGCGAAGCAATAACTCTTACTCAAGCCCTTCTTATAACAGAAGCAGCGGCTCGAGCGGTGGCAGCAGAAGTAATTCTGGCTGGTCTGCTCCGGCTCCCAGCAGAAGTAGTGGTGGGTCTAACACCTTTTCTGCTCCTAGCAGAAGTTCTGGTAGCAGCGGTGGGTTTTCGGCACCTAGCCGATCTTCTGGAAGCAGCTCCGGTGGAAGCAGGTCATCAGGATCCTCCTCGGGGGGAACGAGAAGTGGCCGTGGTAATTAAGTTTTATTCATAAATACCAGACTAAAATGAAGAAGTTGACTAAGCTTACCGTCGTAGGCATGCTAATGGTATGCTCTTTTGGAAAACTGAGTGCGCAGGTTGAAAGTGGGTCGTTTGGTTATTACACTGATGCGTTAAGATTCAGCAGTATTTCATCTACAACCGGTTCGGCCAGGATGCAGGGATTAGGGGGAGCCAATACTTCTCTTGGGGGAGATATCACGACTGCTGCAAGTAACCCGGCAGGTCTTGGATACTTTAACAGGTCTGTGTTTGCTGTTACACCCTCATTAAATTTTAATACTTCGGACGCCACGTTTGCTGACGAAAAAAATAGCGGATATCTCAATAAGTTCAATTTGAGCACGTTAGGAGTAGCCTTTAATTTCTCGAAAGGGGACGTTGTTCAGGACAAGTTCAAGGGAGGAACGTTTGCTATTAACTATCAGCGAGTGAATGATTTTTACAATGAATTCACATATGAGGGCTACAACGATAATAGCTCGATAATTGACTATTTTCTTGAGCAATCGAACGGCATACCTTTAAACAGCATCGACAACAGAGGGTTGCTAAGCCTTGCTTACTACAATTATCTGATCAATCCTGTGGCAGGCCAGGAAGGAACTTATGATTCGTTTGTGTTAGGATACCCTCGTCAGAGCGAAACCGTTAAAACCGTAGGCGGCCAAAACCAGTGGAGCTTTTCTTACGGTGGTAACTACGACGACAAAATTTACTTTGGAGCTGGTTTAGGGATTGTGGGGTTAAGGTATAAGAATACTAAACGTTATACAGAGAATAGTTTTTACGACTTCGCTAATGATGCGGATGACCCGACCATCAACAGCATTTCGGCTGACGAAAGTCTTGAGATAACAGGAACTGGTGTGAATGCGACTTTTGGTTTCATCTACCGGCCACTGGATCTGGTCAGGTTTGGGGTTTCGTATACTACCCCGACGATCTATGATTTGAACGAGATAAGCACGTATTCGCTCACTACCAACTACAACAATTTCTATTATGAGCCGGAAGATACGGTTCTTAATGTATTGACCTCCGATGGAGACCTGTTGGAGTCGAGCTACCAAATGACTACGCCAGGTCGGCTATCAGCTGGTGTTTCAGTATTTGCTGGAAAGAATGGGTTTGTTTCTGCCGATGTGGAGCTGGTTAATTACTCCGGAGCCAGGCTAAGGTCGAGTGATTTTTCGGCTAATGCTGACAATAGAACGATAGAGAATCTTTATAAGTCGACTCTGAACTACCGAGTTGGGGCTGAGGCAAGGTTGGATATATTCAGATTGAGAGCCGGTTATGTGCTGTATGGCAATCCTTACGCCAGTTCTGATTCTTCTACCGGGAACAAGCAGTCAGTTACGGCTGGCGCCGGTATCAGATTAAGCAACTTCTATGTTGACCTTGGCATCATCAATACTTTTTCGAATCAGAATTACTCACCATATATATTGGCTAACAATGTAAGCCCGGAGGTTAGCATCAAAAACAGAACGACCTCAGGTCTGATTACTTTTGGTTTTACATTCTAAAGCCGGGCAAGGAGCTCTGTAGCTACATCTGATGCTAATTTGTTCTCGGTTGAGATGATGATTTGGGCTTTTTGATAGAACGGAAGTCGCCATGAAAAGCGCTCCTGAAGCTGGGTCATTACTTCAGACCCGGCCAATCCTTTGAACAATGGCCTTATGCTTTCCCCGGGAGCTACCCTGGCAGCGAGTTCCTTCCAGGATGTTTCCAGATAACACGTGACTCCATCTCTGTTCATTTTTTCGAGATTATCGAAAAAACAGGGAGTGCCTCCACCAGTGGCTACAACCTTACTATCCTTTGATTCAATAAGAGAGGCAAGGCAAGCAGCCTCCACTTTTCTGAAATAGTCTTCGCCTTCTTTTTCGAATACTTCGCTGATGGCTCTGCCCTCCCTTTGAACTATTATGTCATCGAGGTCGATGAATGGAATGCCGAGTTGAGTGCTCAAAAGTTTCCCGACAGTGGTTTTTCCTGACCCAGGCAAACCAATCAAGAAAATAGGTTTTCCGTCAGCCAACATTTATCGAAGAAGACTTTGGACATCGTATGCAGTTGGCACATCGTTGAAATGCCACTTGCCCTTCACCAAGCCGTCTTTTACGAGCAGAAGCCCTGGATTAGACCTGATGATTGTTTTCAGAACTGTGGCGTCGGAATAGTAGTAAGGAACTGCCAGTTGCACTTCGTGCCTAAAGGCTTCGAAGCTTGTGGGATCTGACGCTGTCAGTGCCCAGGTGTCTACTTGTCCACTGAGCTGACTGATAAGTGTGTTGATCTCAGAAAAGTGTTCTTTATTGACCTTTTCCACGTTGTAGGTGATCACAAACAGCTTATTCCCAGTAAATGTTTCCTGCGTAAAGTCGCCTTCATCGTTCCACACTGCATAGTCTGTGATTTTCGGTTGCACTTCGGGGTTAAGGATGACCATTTCCTTGAAGGTGTACGACTTATCCGTGGGGTACTGCTCCATCCGGTACTCTTTGCCATCCTTTTCCATCACGTATTCATACTTCAGTTCGCCTGACGGCTCCATAAGCTCGGGCAGGTTGTTACCTACTTTGTATGCTCTGAAATCGATGAAAGGAAGGTGACGGATGGCGTATATGCCAATGAAAAGCGATAGAGCTGTTGCGCCTCCAATGATAATATCTTTGGTGCGACTTTCCTCAGACTCGCTGGCTACAAGGCCTCTTTTGAGGAATAAGAAAGCTATGAAAATGGTGAGTATGATATCTTTTATGAATGACTCCCACGGAGTAAGTTTGATGGCGTCGCCAAAGCAACCGCAGTCAGTCACTTTGTCAAAATAAGCTGAGTAGAAGGTGAGAAATGTAAAGAACACAATGATGATAAGCAGCAGCCAGTAGGTGATTTTTACCCGGTAGTTAAGAAGGACGGCGATTCCCAGTACCACTTCCAGCACACAAAGAAACACCGCCAATGGTAATGCAAGCGGAACGAATATTTCGAAGAATGAGGCAATGTCGGTAGCGAAAACCTCGAAGTACTCCTCAAGCTTGATGGCAGTGCCTACAGGGTCGTTGATTTTGATGGCACCAGAAAAAATAAAGAGACCACCGACGAAAAATCTTGATACTTGTAATAGCCACTTCATTTGCTGAGATAGTTTAGTTTTATCAAACAAAACACTGCGTAATTGATCATGTCCTGATAGTTGGCTTTTATACCTTCTGACACCAGTGTTTTTCCTTTGTTGTCTTCTATTTGTTTTACTCTCAATAACTTCATTAAAATAATGTCAGTCATTGAGCTTACCCTCATTTCCCGCCAGGCCTCACCATAATCATGATTTTTGTTAAGGAGCAATTCCATTGTCTCCCTGGCAATTTTATCATAGTGAGGTTCCAACGCTTCATACGGTAGTTCGAGCGCTGGGTTTTCGGCCAGCTCCATTTGAATCATAGCGATGATGCAATAGTTGATGATGCCAATAAACTCTCCACTGATATTATCTTCCACTTTTTGCGTTCCCTTTTCCTGAATAGAGCGGATTCTTTGCGCTTTGATGAATATTTGATCGGTGAGGGAAGAAAGCCGCAAAATGCGCCAGGCGGTGCCATAATCACGGGTCTTCTTTTCAAATAATTCTTTACAAGCCTTTATTACTTGAGTATATTCGCCTACAGTTTTTTCTTCCAAAGGAGTATATCTTAATTGTTCCAACAGGGCGCTAAAAATAACGAAATTGCTTTCAATTCATAAACCCTTTGATGCTAAAAGGAGTATCGAAGTTCGGGGACAAATCATATCGCTGGAATCTCCATGTGTGATGGGCATTGTTAACTTCACTCCCGACTCGTTTTATGATGGAGGGCGATTGAAGAGCGACAGTGACATACTGGCGCTTGCCGAAAGGCATTTAACCAATGGAGCGACTTTTCTTGATATAGGCGGTTATTCCTCCCGCCCTGACGCTGATCATATTAGTGAAGAAGAGGAGCAGCGGCGGGTTGGCCATGTAGTTGCCACAGTCATCCGACAGTTTCCTCAAGCTATTCTATCAGTGGATACCTTCAGGGCGGCAGTTGCCAAAGCGGCTCTTGATGCCGGTGCTCAAATGATTAATGATATTTCAGGAGGAGAACTGGATGCTGAAATGTTTTCATTAGTAGCGGAGCGGAATGTTCCTTACATTCTCATGCACATGAAGGGTATACCGCAGACGATGAAGCAGATGTCGGATTATGAGGATGTTTTACAGGAAGTTTGTGACTACTTTAGTAGCAAGCTTAACTATTTGCGTTCGAATGGGGTGAAGGACATTATCATTGACCCTGGTTTTGGGTTTGCAAAAGGGCCTACGGTAGGTTTTGAGTTACTGGCAAAGATGTCATTTCTTAAAGCATTGGGTGCTCCGGTTATGGTGGGGTTATCGAGGAAGTCGATGATTTATAAAACACTTGAAATAAATGCGGAAGAAGCGCTGAATGGCACAACAGCTTTGCATATGATTGCGTTAGAGAATGGGGCGAATATTCTGAGGGTACACGATACAAAAGAGGCTATTGAGGCCATAGAATTATACAGGAGGGTATATACTTGATACTAGCTTTCAAAATTGGGTTTTTAGAAATTGGATGGGTTGATGTCATTGACATAGGCTTTGTGAGCGTGCTCCTGTACCATGTGTACAAGCTCATGAGGGGGAGCGTGGCCATTCGGGTGTTTCTAGGCTTCCTGTTTCTCTACCTGGTTTATCTGGTGGTGAGGGCCGCCGAGATGGAACTTTTGTCGATTATTCTCGGACAGTTCATGGGAGTGGGTGTGCTGGCGGTCATTATCTTGTTTCAGCAGGAAATCAGAAAGTTTCTACTCATTATCGGGCGAACCACCGCATTTGACAAGGAAAGTTTTTTCAAATCGTTTGGTGTCTTTTGGCGTAGCTCATCTGCCAGTAATAAATTTGATGTGACTCCTTTAGTAGAGGGAATGAAAAGCCTTGGCGGATCAAACACCGGAGCCCTTATGGTGGTTTCTAAGAACACCGAACTCAAGTTTTACGCAGAATCTGGCGACAGAATGGACGCTATACTCTCCAAAAGGCTGCTTCTCTCTATATTCAACAAATATAGTCCGCTGCACGATGGCGCTGTAATAGTTTACGAGGGGAAGATAGTGGCTGCCAGGTGTATTTTGCCTGTGACCGAAAGAGATAATTTACCGGCCCAATTTGGGTTGAGGCACCGGGCGGCAATTGGAATGTCGGAGCAAACGGACACTTTGATTCTGGTGGTTTCGGAAGAAACAGGGCAGCTTTCGGTGGTGAGGAACGGACGAGTGTTTTACAACCTGGCACCTCAAGACATCCGGAAGAAAATCAACGACTACCTGTCAGAGAATGAAGACGAGGAGCTGCTTTCTGAAGCAAATAAAGCGGCAGCTGCTGAGGCCGAAAAACCGTTGAAAAAGGAAAAGACCTCCGCTTAGTGATGCCCGGCATTCACCGGCTTCTCCAGCTTCACGCCAAAGGAATACTCCAGCAGTTTGCGTACTGTGAGCCCCTGAAACAGGATAGACAACACAACCACCGTATAAGTCATTGTGACAATGATGTCCTTTCCCTCAAACTCAGGGAGAGACAGCGACAGTGCAATAGGTATGCCCCCCCGGAGCCCGCCCCAGGTCATGATTGTCACGGAGTGTTTTTCGAAATGGTGTTGGTCGAAAGTTGACATGAGCTTGATGGGGATTCCCACGCTGATAAACCGTGCTACCAATATCAATGTAAAAGCAAAAAAGCCAGCTGCGAAATAGTCGAGACGAATGGTGATGACCAACATTTCGAGCCCGATTAACACAAAAAGCATCGCATTTAGAGACTCCTCCATCAAACTCCAAAACTTAAACACGTAGTCGCTGGTGACGCTGGTGATATAGTTTCCACGCCCCTCGTTTCCTATAATTAGCCCGGCTACCACTGCAGCCTGTTTGGCGGAGATGTGGAGCATTGTAGCAATTTGCGCTCCCGTTAGCACCAGCGCCAGTGTGACCAGGATCTCCAGTTCCGATTGGTCGTTGTCGATGTATTTAAGTAGCCTGTAGCCGACAAAGCCAAGGATAAGCCCAAGTATGATTCCACCCCCAACATCAAGCGAAAATACAAAGCCGACATCCCAGAAGCTGATTCTGTGGTCTTCGCCAGTGTGGGCCAGGTCAAGTAGCGTTAGCGCCAATACAACGGCCACTCCGTCATTAAAAAGTGACTCGCCCGATACTTGTATCGCAAGTCTGTTGGACAAGTTATACTTCTTTATAGTTGATGTGAGCGCAATAGGGTCGGTGGGTGATATCAGGGCACCAAAGACCAAGCAATAGATCAGGTCAAGATGGATGCCTGCGAACTTAAGAATATAGAAAATGCCAATGCCGACGATAACTGTTGAAATAAAAATGCTTGCCGTGGCTAAAATTAGAACTGGCCATTTTTCCTGAGCCAGCTTTTTGAAATCGATTTGGAGCGCTCCGGCAAAGAGCATGAAAATGAGCACTACCTGATAGAGCACATCGGAATAGTCGTAATTTTCCATGACACGCTCGGTGCCTATGATGAAATCGGGGAACAGCCAGCCAGCCACTAAAATGCAAAAGGACAGGCAAAGCGCCATTAACATCAGCCCAATGGAAGAGGGCAATTTGATGAAGTATGTGTTTACGTATATAAAGATGCCTGCCAGGCAGACAAAAATTGCGATTATATCAAGTATATGCATAGAAGGCCTTCAATGCCGGGTAATTTTTTTGTTATAATAACTATGCAGGTGATTTAGATAAAATTTGCCCAAATTTAGTGTATTATGAGTAAATGACCCGTTTTTTTTTACGGTTACTCAAAACTCCTACGAATGCAGTCTTTTGGGTTCCGGATTTAAATTGCGTCAAAAAGGGACTATCCCGAACTCAGCAGCGAATGACCACCCGTTTTTTATGAAGAAAGAAAAGCTAAAGAAGCAATTTGAGGTATTGCAACAGAAAAGGAAGCAGCTAATTGAAATAGTTGCGTCGGCAGATGCGGGCTTGTTGAACCGATCACCTGCGGAAGGAAAGTGGAGCATACTGCAAATTCTTTATCATGTGAGGGCGTCTGAGGCAGGAACGCTGCGCTACATTGAAAAAAAATTATCGTTTTCGCCGGATGGGCTTGCAAGCTCCTCATTTCTCTCGGGTGCAAAGTTATTGCTGCTCGAAATTACTTTGAGGTCACCCCTAAAGTTCAAAGCCCCTAAAGGACTAGATGTTTTTCCTGAGAAGTTGGCGCTGGAAGAAATCAATGCAGACTGGGATCAATCCGATAAAGGCTTCCTTCAACTTATTGATCGTCTCGACGAACGTCAGCTTGGCTGGCAGCTTTTCAAGCATCCCATTATTGGACGACTCGATATGCAGCAAACGATCAAATTTATGATCAGTCATTTTGACCACCACGCACGTCAAATAAAGCGATTAACGAGCTGATTTTCTTTCAGATAAAAAGTCGTTGAGAAAAAAACCGACCATTGGTAAAACCATTCCTATGAATGCGAATAAGATTGTCATTTTATACCTCCTGAGTTTTAAGTTGTGTTTTGATGCTTTCTATGAGCTGATATATTTCCGTTTCAAGAGAGCTAAGTTGATGATCCAGCTCCCACTGACCCTGGCTGGCAAGCTCTGAGATTGTCGATATTTTCTTTGAAGCTGCCTCATCGCTTAGTAGTTCAAGCAGAGTTTTTGATTTGTGTTTGATGAAGTTCAACCAATACATATTTTTTGTTTCTACTCCTTCTCTGATGCAAGACAAATAGTTTGCCAATTCTTGCGTGCTTTGATCAATAAATGTGTTGATGAATGATTCATCATCTTTTCCAAGCTCCAGTACCTGACTAAAATTGTTTGTGTTCATTTCCATAACTTTCAGGTTCAAAGGTATTATGAGAAGGGTGATTGAACTGTGAATAATTTCTTCATTACTTACACGGCTGATAACATCTTGACTAATTAGTTATTCCATTAATTCTTTAATAAAAGCCTTAAAAACCGGCTTTTTGTTGAGAGCGAAGAGTGAGAGTTTTGCCGGAAAGGTGAGAGAAAGTTTCAAATTGCTGGTAAAAGCTACTTCAACAACCACTCAGCACATTCTCTGCGAACTTCGTAGAGCATCGTTTCAGGCTAACATATTAACCTCTATTTTTGACTCGAATTAGTTTTATGATAAGCGTACAAAGCGTTATTTACACCTATGGGCCAGACAAGCACCTGGCATTTCCTGACTGGGAAGTTGAGCAGGGGAAGCATAGCCTGATTTTGGGCGGGTCGGGTTGTGGTAAAACGACTTTGCTTCACTTACTGGCCGGGCTTCGAACGCCAACAGGCGGTATTGTGAAGACAGCAGGTCAGGTGCTTTCTGAACTCGGAGGCCATAGAATGGATGTATTCAGAGGCAAGCATATTGGACTTATTTTCCAAAAGCCTCACTTGCTGAGCGTATTAACAGTTGAAGACAATTTGCTGCTTGCTCAGTATATGGCCGAGCTCCCTCAGAACAAAAAAAGGATACGGGATGTGCTTGACGTTCTTAACCTGTCTGATAGAAGAAATGCCAAGGTTTATGAGCTAAGTCAGGGTGAGGCCCAGCGAATAGCGATAGCAAGGGCTGTACTTAATAAGCCAAAAGTGATTCTGGCGGATGAACCGACTGCCAGTTTGGATGACGACAACAGCGAAAAGGTTTTGAATATCCTTGAAGAGCAGGCAAATGTGTATAATGCTACACTCGTTATCGCCACGCATGATCAAAGGGTGAAGAGTCGATTCCCGCACCAACTCAAGCTTTAAATAGAGATATGAACCTTTTTGTTTTAAGCTGGAAGTACATAAAAGGCAAGCCGCTGAGTACAGCACTCAATGTGCTATTGCTGTCGTTCGGAATAGGCATTATTGTCGTTTTGCTTCTTGTAAGTCAGCAGGTGCAGGAAAAGCTCTCGGAAAATGCCAGCGGAATTGATCTTGTGGTGGGGGCTAAAGGCAGCCCTCTTCAAATAATACTCGGAAGCATCTACCATATTGACTACCCAACGGGGAACATACCTCTCAATGAAGCAGCCAAACTGGCCAGGAACAGGTTGGTAAAAAACGTGATTCCACTAGCGCTGGGGGATAGCTACAAATCTTTAAGAATTGTGGGCTCGACCAGGGGATTTGCTGAGCTGTACGGCTTGGCCCTTGATGATGGAGTACTCTGGGCGGACGACTGCGAAGTAACACTCGGGGCAGCTGCCGCACAAACGTTGAGCCTTGCCGTTGGCGACACCTTTTTTGGAGAACACGGCATGGCTGATGGGGGTGAGGCGCATGTCGCTCATGCCTATAAGGTGGTGGGAATACTACAACCCACGGGCAAGGTGGTGGACAACCTTATTTTAACAAGTATTCCAAGTGTATGGCTGATGCATGGCCATGATGAAGCAGAGGACGGGCACGAGAACTTGCCGGATACGGCGGCGATGGAAGTTTTGGGCATACCAGTCACACCAGAGCAGCTCGAAGAAAAAGAGGTAACCTCATTGCTGGTGCAGTATCGGGGCCCGATGGCGGCGGTTCAGCTTCCCCGCATGGTGAATACCCAAAGCAGCATGCAGGCTGCTTCACCGGCCTTTGAAACGGCCCGGCTTTTCTCATTGATTGGCATAGGGGTCGATGTGGTGCAGGGCTTTGCCTACCTGATCATAGCAATGGCTGGGTTAAGCATTTTTATAGCACTGTACAACTCGTTGAAGGAAAGACAGTACGATCTGGCCATCATGCGGTCTTTGGGGGCATCCAGGCTCAGGCTTTTCGTCCACATTGTTATGGAGGGCGTTATCATCACGTTGCTGGGAGCCGGGGTTGGGTTTTTGCTTGGCCATGGCGTAGTAGAACTGCTGGCCAGGTTCATTTTAAAAGGGTCATCCACAGGCATCACCGGCCTTGTATTTTTGCCTTCCGAACTTTACATATTATATATAAGTTTACTTCTGGGAGTGATAGCTTCTCTTATTCCGGCTATCAATGCCTATAAGACTGACATTTCTGAAGTACTTGCAAAAGGAGCATAAATTATGAAGAGAGTATTGATCGCAGTGGCTTTTCTTATCGTTGGCATGTCGTATTTGTCGCATGCGCAGGACAACAATAAATCGCTGGCTACAGCCAACTGGAATACCCTGGCTAAGGTAACTTACAAGGTAGGTAAAGACGAATATGGAGAGCTGAGCATTCCGGTGTTTGGTGATGAGATTCAAAAACTTGCCGGCAAGGAAATTGAGCTTCCAGGTTATATCATCCCTTTCGATGGGATGTTTAAGCCGGATCATATCATTTTGTCGTCGCTGCCTGTTGCTGCGTGCTTTTTCTGCGGCAGCGGTGGCCCTGAATCGGTGATTGAAATTTATCTTAAAGAGCCAATTAAGTACACTGCCAACGGAATAAAGGTGAGAGGTAAACTTGAGCTGAATGAAACGGATTACAACCAGCTCATGTATATTCTGAAGGATGCTGTGATGGTAGGGCCGGCGAACTGATGCAAACGAAGAGAGTAAAAAACCAATGGCTATGAAAATGAAAAAGGTGGTGTTTCTTCTTTTCATGGTGGCAACGGCCACTGCGTGCTCCAATGAACAAAAGGAGCAGAAGGATGCGCTAATGGCTGAAGTGATGGCGGCTCATGATGAGGTGATGCCGAAAATGGGTGAGCTGCGCCAGGTGGCGAAGACACTACAAGCAAAGGCAGACTCATTGAGTACTTTGACTGAGCAGGATTTTTCGACCGAAATAAGTACTTTGAGACAGACTGCTAAATCAATAGAAGATGCCAATGAAGGTATGATGGAGTGGATGAGGCAGTTTGAAATGCCTGACAATGAGGCGCCGATTGCGGAGGTCTTGGTCTATCTGAAGGATCAAAAGGAAAAAGTGGACACCGTAAGAGACAAAATGCTAAAGTCGCTGGAGGAGGGGAAGGCGCTGCAGTAGATTGGAGTGGCCAGTCTTCGCTGTGAGACTTGTGACGAAGGCAATTGATTAGCCCGTCTATCAACCACCAAGCAGGTGAAAAAATAGAGGCTGCCACCGGCAGCCTCCTCTGTTTATTTGGTTTCGCAATCTCTTAAAAACGCCGCTACGTCATTCACGTCAATCAGGCCTTTTTTGTTGCCCCAGGAGTTGGACACATAGGTCAGTATTTCCGCTATCTCCAGGTCTTTCAGGCTGAGCATGGGCATGACACCGTCGTACTCCACGCCGTTTACCGTAATTTTACCGCTTTGGCCATTTTTAATGATGCAGGCGGCTTTTTTGGCATCGGCCATCAGAAAGTCGGAGCCAGCCAGGGGTGGGATGAGGGCAGCAAGTCCCTGGCCTTCAGTTTGATGGCAAGCAGAGCAGTTTTGCTTATATAGTTGTGCCCCCTCGCTCATGTACTGACGTAGTCTGATGCTCGTTCTCTCATCGAGCCCCTCGTAGATATCGTCCGATTTTGCTTCTTGCTTTTTGTCGCCTGAAGAACAGCTTGTCATTGAAATGCTGGCAGCCATGAACGAAACCAGTGCCAATGCTAAAATTCTCTTTCTACTCATGATTTTTCTTTGTTGTATTCTTTAAGTAAAATTTTCATGTCTTCCATCAGTGTGTTGACGTCTTCTTCTACCGTGCCATCATATACACCTCTTATGCGACGGTTTTTGTCGACCAAAAGAAAAGCACCACTATGGATATATCCACCAGGTGCCCCAGGGTCTTCACCCGCCACCACCATGTAGCTCGTTTCTCCCAGGTCATAAATAGCATCTTTGTCGCCCGTAACGAAGTGCCACTTATCGCTTTTCACACCCAGTCGTTCAGCAAAATCATGCAATACGGCCACGGTGTCATGCTCCGGGTCAATGGAGTAGCTTAGCAGGCCAACTTCAGGATTGTTTTCAAACGTTTCATAAATGCGGATCATTTGTGTTTTCATGATCGGGCAAATGGTAGGGCAGCTTGTGAAAAAGAAGTCGGCCACATAGATTTTGTCGTTGTAGGTTTCGTTGGTTACCCAGGTGCTATCCTGATCAAGAAACCTGAAATCGGCAATGGTGTGGTAGATAGTGTCGGCTTTTGCGACACCATCAGTTTCTACCGTCGTTACTTCTCTTCGGCCAAGGATAGGTAGTTTTTTTTCGCCTCCGAAATTGGTGCAGGCACTAAGGCTTGCTACCGCTATCACCGAGAATATCAGTTTTTTCATTTTCAATCCTTTGAATTAGTTTTCTCTCTCCACTTTTTATAGCTCCTGATGGCCAGCATAAGTGCCCCTGTAAAAGCGATCAAACCGGCCATGCCCCATGCCAGGCTTACAATGTTTTTGAGCACCACAAGGAAAACAGTGGCTACGAGAAGAATGGTGGCCACTTCATTGAAAATGCGGAGGTAGTAGCCGGAGTCTTTATAGACATCCTTCTGCAGGTTCCTGAATTTTACATGACAAACCCACTGATAAACATAAAGAAAGAACACAAACACCAGTTTGGCGATCATCCATGGCTGGGCGGCCAGCGCCCACCCCAGGGAGTTGAGCACAAGCGGGCCGAATATCAGCGTTAAAATGGCTGATGGCCAGGTAATGCCAAACCAAAGCAGCTTCGAAATGCGCTTGTATTCTTTGGTGAGAATGCTGCGCTCAGGCTGAGGTTTTTCCTGGGTTTCGGTTTGATAGATAAACAAGCGAACCATATAAAACAGGCCTGCAAACCAGGTGACAATAAAGATGATATGAAGCGCCTTGAGATACAGATAAGACATGCTTGTCCTTTTGCCTCAAAAATAGTGGCTGAAAGGCGAATGTCCTTGCTTTGGTCGGAATAAAAGCGTGTATTTCTTACTCCGGGGAAATCAAAAGAAAAGGCCAATTGAGGTACCGGTGTGGCAAGTGTTTACAAAAGTGTTACCACGTCCCCCACTTTCACCAGTCCCTGTTTTTCCACGACGGCATTCATGCCAAAAAGCACCTTGTGCTCGTATTTTCTGAATGTTGCCAGCGTTTTTGTGGGCTCTTTGCCCATTTTGCCGGTTTCCTGATCGATAGTGGGCACCTGACATCTGGCGCAGCGCTTCAGGCAATGGAAAATGGCATCTCCGGCGGAGAGTTTCCTCCATGTGTCTTCTTCAAACGATTTTGAATTTGCCACTACAATATTGGGACGAAACCTGTTCATAGGAATGGGCTGATCAAGCTTGTCGTTCAGGTCTTTCAACGAGGCGTCGGATATGAAAAGATAGGGATAGCCATCGGCAAAGCTCACCATGGAATTGGCTCCGTATTTTTTTTCCACTTCTCTTTTCTTGCTTTCGTGCTGAAAGCAGAACCATACTTTTTCGCCGAGTACGTCGGAAAACCAGTCGTTGAAGTTTTTTCCCACGATCCGTGCTTCCACTTCATCGTCCCAAATAGTTACTTTCTCTTTGCTTCCGGAATAATGTTCGCTATTGAGCGGTACCATAATGGAGCTATCCTCGTAGGTGATGACCAGCGATTCTCCAATGATCGCCGTATGAATAAGGGCCAGCATTGGCGTTTCCCTTTGCGAAATGAATTTGCCTGTTGTGTCGGTCAGCATCCAGCGCCTGTCATACCTGAAGCCTTTTTCAAGCGCCTCCGCCTCTTTTACGCTTATCCCCTTCAATCCCTTCACAGGGTAAATATTCAATTCGCTAATCTGCAACGCCATGGGCAATGAACTTTTTAGATGGTAAATATGGTTCCTTTTGCTGAAATTGCTTTTGTTTCAACCTTGATTTCCTGCCAATTATGAGTGAACGCACCAGTTTATGGTATTTTGAGGAGGTAGATCTTTACAACGTGCTCTGCCCTCACAAAGTACCGGACATGAAAGAGCGACACACGTTCAATCATTTCCAGAAGGATCAGTTCATTTATTTTCCCAACGAACCATCGAGTCATATTTACCTTATCGCCGAAGGGCGGGTTAAAATAGGTTCCTATACCGAGGACGGAAAAGAAATCCTGAAGGCCATTCTTGGTGCCGGGGAAATTTTTGGCGAGCTATCGATTGCAGGCGAAGAGCGGCGGACAGACTTTGCGCAGGCGCTGGATCCTAACACGACGGTTTGCCCGATGACCATCGACGATATGCAGGAGTTGATGAAGGAGAACCAGGCCTTAAGTTTGCGAATTTTTAAGTTGATGGGCCTTCGCCTCAAGAGGGTGGAGCGCAAACTGGAATCGTTGGTATTTAAGGACGCCCGCAGCAGGGTGATTGATTTCATCAGAGAAATGGCAGAAGAAAGAGGGCAGAAGGTTGGCTACGAAATGCTGATCAAGACAAAATTTACCCACAAGGACATTGCCAGCCTCACAGGCACCAGTCGGCAGACGGTGACGACCATCCTAAACGACCTTAAAGCGCAGAACATCATTAACTTTGATCGCAGGAGGATACTGGTCAGGGATATGGCGAAGTTGAAGTAGGAGAATTCATTCGGGAGAACTGCGAAACTTGCTACATGCCTTTATTGAGCTTATCGAACCGATTCCTCGTGGCATCGCCGGAAGCTTGGTTTAAAACAATCGTTTCTTTTCCACCGTCATGGATCAAAATAAACGGCCCTTCTGTTGATTGCAAAAAAAGGAGGCACTCACCCATTCCCTGCACTTGAAAGTGCCCCTTGTACACTTCTCCCATATGAAAACCGTTGGTTTTAAGTTCGATCTTTCCAATTGCATCATTCAGGTTTGCATTTTCAATGGTGACTGTTGTTCCAAACAAACCTGATATCTGTAGCTGATTACCATCAATAGCAAACTCTGGGGGCTGGATGGAGAGATGTAAAAAGAAAAAAGTACCAAAAGTGAAGATGACGACAAATGCTGCGATAGAAAGTAGCTTAGTAGGGGAGGTCTTGTTGTGGTCGAATCGTTGTGCTTGAATGAGTGTAAATGGTAGTATGCACATGATTGAGACAATTGGCCATGAATCGGCTACATTCTTCCACCCCAGCCATAGAAAAAGGTAAGCACCAACGACAAGGACTAGTCCCATGGTGATGAAATGATTGCGTATCATCGAGGAGAGCCCGTCAACGTCTACATTTTTTCTCTTGTCTTCCGGCATGGTGTTGTAGCCTGCAATGAGCATAGGATAGGATTTAACAAGAAATCCCGTGCCGATAAGAAATGTGCCAATGATCAAATGAACCAGCTGTCCCATCTACTAAAAATAGCGATTTTTTTTCTTACCTCTCCCAGTATTTGCTCCTCTTATAATCCTTCAACCGAAGCTTACGGCCATCCCAGGCGACCATTTCCACGAGGATGTTTGGATAGGTTTGGGTGAAGATGTATTGGTTAATTTTTTCTTCGTCCAGCTGTACCGTCACTCGCCAGGTATCTTGCTGTGGCAATCCACCGGGTAGTGAATCGATGGCTTCAAGTGGCGCCACACTAAACTCCGCATCGTACACCCGGGGCATGTCGGCCCGGCTGTTGATTTGTGTGGCATACACCGGCATGCGGAACCATAGCTTGTCTTTGAATTTCAGGGTTCGCAGGGTGTAAGGCAGCTGATCTTCCCAAAGCGGGGTAGCATCCAGCATTTTGGTGTCGTCTCCCTGCCCGTCCCAGTAGCTGTGGTAGGTGTACTCCAGCTGACTGCCTTTTTCCTTCAGCATCTTGAAGGTGTTGCCGCACCATTCCTGGCTGGAGTTGGTGAATTTATGGATTTGCACCGGGTTGTTTCTGTGAAAGAAGATGCTTGTAAGAAAGTGGTAGGGATAATTGTCTGTAGGGATGTCAGCAAACTGGTTCACCTTCATTACTTCATAGAGGTCGGTTCTTTCGTAGTCATCTGTTTTTACGCCGAACTCAATATTGAAGTCCTCTTTTACCAGGATATAGACATAATCAAAATAGCGGGGTTTGTTGTAGATGGTCCGGGCGGCATTGTAAATGGCCACTTCAGCCTGCCCATCATCCCAAAGATCGTTTTTTGCCCAACTTGTGTCGAAATACTCATTGAGCCCCCGATCGTCAGGTGAGTCAAATACTTGATCGCAGGCTGTTGCCAATAGCAGAACGACTAAAGCAAAAAGGAATGGGTTGTAGGTCTTCATTCTATTATTAGTGTTTTGAGCCTCCCCAAATCATCGATGGTGTCCACATCGCTCAGAGGCGGGAGCTTGTGGAAGTCTTTGTTCTGGCTTTCAATATAGTCAGTTGTCTTTTTGTACACCGAGCTGGTGCTCCACTCAATGCCCTTGAAGATACCGCTGTCAAAAGTTTTCATTCCCAGCAAGTAGTAACCTCCATCACGGGCAGGGCCAATAATGAAATCACGAAAAGCAAGACACTCAAAACCCTTTTCGATATAGAGGGCTTCCAGTTCCAGACAATCGCTGCCAATGATGGCTGCCCTTTCATAGCCAAGCCCGACCACTTCTTCGAATGCATTGGACATGCGCTCGCCAAGGTCATCGCCCTTTTGCTGTTTCAATATGTATCCGGCGTTAGAGAAAATATCGTTTTCGGGAATGAAGCTGGAGTAGAAAACGTATTTGTCTTGCACGAGATCAGCGGTGATGTCTTTAGTGTGCTGTAACAGCTCAAGATAAACCTCAAGCGCTTTTTCATCACCAATGTCTTTTGCGAGGCGGGTCTTTACCTTGCCCAGCTCGGCATTTTTCACAAAAATAATGAGAGCTTCTTTAGTCATATACTTTTATCCCTTCCTTCAGCCACACTGACCAAAGCTTGTTGTAGCAATGCACACTGTCGGTTGCCTGGTTTTTCGAATTGACCACTGTGTACCCTTCGTTTTTCCATTCAAAAATACCACCGTACAAGTTTTGAACATCGGTATAGCCCAGGGCTTTCAGCTTTTCTCCAATTTTTTCGCTTCGATAGCCGACGGAGCAGTACACCACAATTGGCTGGTCTTTGGCAATGTCTTTGACCATTTCAGGCTTGAACGTTTCGTAGTCTACCCATTTGGCACCAGAAAGATGGCTAATATCAAACTCAGCTTTGGCTCTTGTGTCAAGTAAGATTGGCTTTTTTGCCTGTTGGATACTTGCCAGCGAATCAGCCGAGATGGTAGGCACCGACTTGCTGTAAAGCGTAGAAAGGAGCACGTCGTAAGCACTTTGCGCTTGCGTAAACTGAGGCAAGGCAATGGCGAAAACGAGCAAGAGTAATCTTCCGGGTGTTGTCATCTCTTTAATAAGCTAATTGCTCCCTGTTTTGTTCTCTGGGGTAACACCACTTCCCATGTAAAAACTCCAATGACCAACAAATATTCTGTGATGATGGCCCACCAGGGAATTTCGTAGCCAGTCGCTGTGTAGCCAACATATGTCCATAGAATGGCGTAAGACCACACAATGGGAAATTTATAGCCCGAGAACACGGACAGGGCTACCAATGGCACCACATACCATGGGTGGACGGTGGTGCCCGCCAGGTAGTAGATAAAAAAAACGATACTTAGAACCTGGAAAAGACTTCGGTCTTTTGGCCAGTTTGTCCAACTCACGATCAGAATGAGAACGCCGCCTGAGAGTGCTAGTCGGGGCCCAAGTGTGGCTATAATATTGTAGCCTTTCCACCAAAAGCCTATTTCCCGGAACAGGTAGTAGAACGAAGCATTGAACTCGAACTTTCGAAAATACAGATTGAGGCTTTCTCCCTGCCCGGTTAGCCAGGTGGGGTCGATCAGTGGCAGAAAGAAGAGCAGAGAACCTAGCAGAGTGACCAACACCACCTTCCACCAGTTTTTCTTGTCGCCTGCGAACATCAGTGCGGGGCCAGCGATGACGGGAGTTAGTTTGGTGGCAATAGCGGCCGCTAGTGCAAATGGGCCTGCAAGCAATTTCTTAGCGGCAATTAACACGACAGATAGAATGAGAAACAGCGCCATCATCCCTTCAAAGTGAAGGTTGCCAGACACTTCCATGATGACCAGCGGATTAAGGGCGTAAACGGCCAACAAAGAGGAGGGCTTGCCACTTTTCTTTAGATAGTGGGCGATAAAAAACAGAAACACGATCTCTGTTGCTATGAGTAAAAGCCGCATCGGGACGATAGCGCTGAGCAAAGAACCATTATAAGTGAGTGTGCTCAGCCAAAATACCAGTTGATGGAATGGCGGGTACACTGTGAAGTATTCTTTTGAATTGAGCCCATCGTAGAGCTCGGCCGTCAGTGTGGGAATAGCATTACCCGCTTCCATGTAAAATGATGGCGGGTGGCTGAATGGATGGATGCCCTGATGCCACAGCAAGCCATCCCATATGAATCGGTAGAAGTCATCAGAAAGCGCCGGGAGGGCGAATAGGAAAATCAGGCGGAACAGGACGGCAAGGCCAAGAATCCATTTCAATTCAGCTTTTTGTAAAGCCAGGAAGGCGAGAAAAAGTAAAGCGAATGAGCCCTGAAGAATCCAGGCGTCTGTTCTTTGAAGCTTGTAGGCAAGCAAAAAATAGATCAAGCAGGAGAGCGCTCCCGCAACGGCCCATTTAAGCTTTGGAGGCGAGAAACCCATAAGGTTTAATTGAGAGTAGGAAGATGCCTCCGAAGCCTATGGTAAGCATGAGATGGAAAAATATCAGCCCAAAGTCGGACAGGTAGAAGGCCGACCAAAGGCCAAAGGCAAAGTAAACGGAAAGAAGGCCTTCGAGCACAATCGCCGGTGTTAGCTTCCATTTGATGTACTTGTTGGTTTTCCAGGATATTTTGTCTTTGAGAACGTTGAATTTGGGTGTGCGCAAAAATGGCGTCTTAATGCCGAGCCAGCCTTCAAGCACCGCAATGGCATTGTGTAGTGACATGCCCATCGAGAAGGTGATGAACATGGGGAAGTGAATAAGAAAGTATTTTAGCGGCTTTTTGGGAAATGAAGAGCCGCTGGCAACCCAGTAAAAGTAGCTCACAAACAGAAAGCCGAGCACGAACACACTGGCCGCATTGAACAGTGTGCTGTATGTCGGCAAATGGTTCATTGTGTAGAGCAGGGGTAGGCTGAGTAGTGAGGCCGTGAAAAGGAAAAAGAAAAGCGAGCTGTTGAGCAAATGCTGGACGGCGTGAAGCTTGTTTTTCAACGGCAAGGTCGATGTGAGCACAGCCCCCAGGTTTTTTCTGGCTGTTTCGGCGGCGCCTTTGTTCCAGCGGTACTGTTGTGACTTTACTGCCGGCATAAGGATGGGCAGCTCTGCGGGAGACTCAACATTTTCAAGGAACGTGAAATGCCAGCCTTTCAGCTGAGCTCTGTAGCTAAGGTCGAGGTCTTCGGTGAGCGTGTCTGCTGTCCAGCCGCCGCCATCTACTATGCACTTCTTTCGCCAGACACCGCCCGTGCCGTTGAAGTTAATGAAGCTACCCGATGCACTACGGCCTGTTTGCTCTACCGAAAAGTGGGCGTCGAGGCCGAAGGCCTGTAGTTTGGTCAGCCACGAGTAGTTGCGATTGAGGTGACCCCAGCGGGTTTGCACCATGCCCACTTTCGGCGTGGTAAAGTGGGGTAATGTTTCCTTTAGGAAGTGAGGGTCTGGCAGGAAGTCGGCATCGAAAATAGCAATGAACTCAGCACGAGCCTGCTCAAGTCCGTTCTGCAAGGCACCCGCTTTGTAACCTGTTCTTTCGTGCCGACGCAGCACTTTTATGTCGAAGCCTATCCTTCGATATTCTTTGGCCACTTTGTCGACAACCGATTTTGTCTCATCATCACTGTCGTCAAGCACCTGGATTTCCAGTTTTTCTTTCGGGTAGTCGAGCAGGCATACTTGCCTGATCAGCCTTTCCACAACGTACAGCTCGTTATAAATAGGCAACTGTACGGTCACCAACGGAAGCTCTGTCAGTGGTGCAATGGTGGCTGGTGTTGACTTCTTGCTTTTTCGGTAGCGAATGGCCAGGTGCAGCTGTCCCAGGCTGAACAGAAAGATCAGCGACAAAGAGAGTCCGTAACCAATAATAACCAGCCAGTCGATCATAAGTACCTGAAGATTGTCCAAAGTATTTTGTAGCCTGCGCCGATGGTGCCTTTCACCGTGCCCGACACTTTGGAAACACCAATGCGCTGCCGATAGTTTACCGGCACTTCGGTGGTTTGCATTCCCAATTTAGCCGCTTTTAGCTGCATTTCTACAGTCCAGCCATAGGTTTTGTCCTGCATGTTAATGCGCAGCAGGCTTTCATATTTCACAGCCCTGAAAGGCCCAAGGTCAGTAAACTGCACTCCGTAAAACCAGCGGAGGAGGGTGGTGGCTAACCAGTTGCCAAATATTTGCTGTGGTGTCATGGAGCCCTTTTCTTTTTTGCCAAGAGCCCTGGAGCCGATCACGAGATCGGCTTTGCCGTCTATAATCGGTTGTACCAGCCCGTACATTTCTTCAGGATAATCGGAGTGATCTCCATCGAGAAACACCACGATATCTGGCAGGTCGTCGACCTGGCCGGCGATGTGCTGCATACCGCAAAGGCAGGCGTTGCCATAGCCTCTTTTTTCTTCTCTGAGCGCCGTTGCTCCTCTCGACTGTGCCTGAGCAAAGGTGTTGTCAGTCGAACCATTGTCGATGACGATGATTTCGGATACCAGTTCTTTGGGGATCTCGTCAATCACCATACCTACGGCGTTCTGCTCATTGAAGGCAGGGATGATGACTTTGATGTTGGGTTGGCGCACTTACGGTTGATTTACAAGCAAAAATAGGGAATGCATTGGATTAGGAGGTCGGGGGTGGGACAAAAGGTTAGCATTAGCCCATATCCGCATCTTTTATCAGGCGGTTGATTTCGGACTTTAGCAAGGGGAGGTGTTTGGTTAGAATAGCCCAAATGTTTTCATCAGAAATATTATCGTAGGAATGAATGATTTGATTTCTCAACCCGACGATTCTGATAGCATTTGTGATCGGGAATTCTGGTTCTTTGTCAAGAATCCTTCGAACGGCTTCGCCGATAATTTCCAGATTTCTCTCGACGCCTCTCTTCAAAAGAAGATTTCTTTGGTAGCTGACAAAGTCATGTGCTTGCCCGTCGAAATAGCTTTCAATTTCATTGATGGAGCCATCAATGTCATATAGCCACTTCAGTACCTTTTCGTCCATAAACCAGCGCCTTGGTTCTATTGATAGATTTAATTAGAATAGGATTCCGAAGGGTTTGGACTTCTAAAAGATCCACTTTTCTGCTGAGTAGAGATTCCAAAGATTCTTTCAGGTTCATATAGTTGTCGAAATAGTCGGCCAAATTCACATCACCAAACTTCACCAGAAAATCGACATCACTGTCAGCATCAAAAGAGTCTGACAGTATGGAACCAAAGGCGAACAGCTCAATTACCTTATGCTTTTTGCATAGGGTCGATATTTCGTTAATATGATCCTTGATGATTTTCATCCGTCGCATGTAAATATAACAAATATTTTTCTCTCATAATTTAGTCCAGTAATGACTCCCGATATGCCGAGAGTATCTCCAAGAGTAGAAATAACTCTATTGATAGTTGCTTGCCAGGCCCACATCGCCGAAACCGTTCTTGGCCCCGGATGGGCAAGTACCTCTGTCAACGCCGGTACCTTTCGCACCAACTCCGTTGGCAGTGACAAGGATCGGCAGCTTGCGGCTTACCATGATTCAACTGGCGATGTGGTGCTGGCAAAGAGGCTCAAAAGAAGCAGGAGCAATGCCTGCTGAGGAAGTGAGCTTGGTGGAGTGACTCCACGCTAGCTATTGTACTTCTTATTCATATAATCCACCGACTCTTTGACCAGTGTTTTAAGAATACCAAGATCCACGTCTGTCAATTTGTTAATATAGAGACAAGACTTCCCGGTTTTGTACTTTCCGAGCTTCTGCATCAGCTCTTCGTACCGGCCGAAGCCTGGCATGATATAGAGCGTAAGGCTCGTTTTTCTTGGCGAAAAGCCGGTTATCATCCAATCACCTTCCTGTCCGCTGGCATATTTGTAGCGATAGGTGCCAAAACCAACTATAGATGAGCCCCACATCTTTGGTTTTTCGCCAGTCACCTCCTTCATCAGCTTCAGCACCTCAAAGGCGTCATTTCGTTTTTTCTCATCCTCCACTTTGTCGAGAAAGCCTTCCACGCTTACATCGTTGACTTTTGTTTTTAGTTCGTAGGCCATAGTGATGTATTTTGACTCAGGAATTAAGAAAAATCTACTTTAACGTGAGTTCGATATAAAAAAGCGAGGATTTAGGATGAAATAAGGCGAGAAATTAGTATATTAAGTGACTGACAATCAACGTAATAACTAACATTCTCGCCTATGTTAACATCTAATAAAATTACTGAAATTTTCTGTTCCATTGATGATTTCACCTTAGAATTTGTCCCAAAATTTGAAAGCCACCTTCTGGGGGTTAAAAAAAGAAACAAACCAGGCAAGCTTTCCCTGTCTGAAGTAATGACTATTCAAGTACTGTTTCACCTGTCTGGTTATAGAAATTTTAAGACTTTTTACAATGCCTATGTTTGTATCCATTTGCGGTCTTACTTCCCTGCTGTGGTCAGCTATAATAGAATGGTTGAGTTAACAAGAGATAGTATGGTTCCTTTGGCTATCTACCTAAAAAGTCAAAGCCTGGGTCGTTGTACTGGCATAAGTTTCATCGATAGTACACCCCTTAGAGTATGTCATAACAGACGCATCCACAGCCATAAAGTTTTTGATGGACTAGCAAAAAGAGGTCAATGTTCGATTGGATGGTTCTATGGCTTTAAACTGCATTTAATCACCTCAGATACAGGAGAAATCGTCGATTTTATGCTTACTCCAGGCAATGTGGATGATCGTAAACCACTGCAAATAGAGCGATTCATTAAGAAACTATTCGGCAAGTTGTTTGGGGACAAGGGATACTTGAGCAAGGAGCTTTTCAAAAACCTATTTTTCAGAGGGGTACATTTGGTCACCAAGCTTAAACGAAATATGAAGACATCTACTGTCACCCCAATCATGGATGCCATCCTGCTACGCAAGAGAGCCATTTGTGAAACGATCATCGATCAACTAAAAAACATCTTCCAAATTGAACACTCAAGACATAGAAGTAGCGCTAACTTTGTCACCAACTTATTCTCAGCATTGATAGCCTATAACTTCTGCGAGAAAAAGCCCTCAATTAGGGTTAACTACAAAGACTCCGGACAGCTTTTTCTCCCTTTATAGATCAAAATTATATCGAACTCACGTTACTTTAAATGCAAGGGACTACAGCCCAAAGCACTACACCTTTGTGTTTTCCTTTTTATCGTACCATAGCTGCACCAGCCCCGAGGGGAAAGTCAGGCTTTTTTTGAAGGTCAGGTTTTGCTCTGGGCGGCCGTCTTTAAACAATCTAATGCCGCTACCCAGCAAATGAGGAATGACTGAAACGATTACTCTGTCAATCAGAGAATATTTGAAAAGCTCAAACACCAGGTCGCCACCACCATCGCAGTAGATGTTCTTGCCCTTTTCCTTTTTGAGTTTCTTAATAAGAGCCGGCAAGTCATTAAAGTACTCAACGTTTTCATCCCTGCCTGTTCTGCTATTGGAGAGCACCCACACTTTTTTGTCTTTGTGGTGAAACTCTCCTCCAAATGACAACACTTTGTCGTAGGTCTTCCTGCCCCAAATGACCGTGTCGATGCCAGCGGTGAATTCCGCATAGCCATAGTCTTCGCCAGGCACCTGTACTTGTGACAGAAAATCAATATTGTCGTCTTCTTTAGCGATATAGCCATCGAGACTCATAGCGATGTAGAGATTTACTCCCCTGTTAGTAGTCACCATTTATCAATTAATAAGTAGTGTAAATAATCCCATGACAATTTTTTACAATGTGTATAGCAGACACATTTTTGCTATTAACTACTTTGCAAGCCAAGTTTGGTAATGCCCTTTCGGGGGCAGCAACGTCTAACGTTGCACGGTTGATTAGGTTTGGTAGCCCGGCGGTCTTTTAGAGCGCCGGGCTTTTTTTATTTCTTCTTTTCCGCCAGCAGCAGTGCCTCCAATTCGGCCACCGCCTCAGGATTTTCGGCAGCTATGTTTATCTTTTGGCCAGGGTCTGATATCTGATAGAGTTGCATAGCTGTGTCACGCCCTGACTCTGTGTTGGTATACTGGTAAATTGCCGGGCCATCATTTGGAGGAATAAGGTACCACTTCAGGTTGCGAATTGCTTGCGTGCCCGATGCATGCAGAACCAGCGAGCTTCGGCCGATGTCAGATTTCCCAAGCAACGCATCTATCACGTTTTTGCTGTCGGCGATGGTGCCGGAATCCGCCGTTACACCTACCAAAGATGAAAGGGAGGCTGGCAGGTCGACCTGGCAAACCAAAGCATCCGAAACACCCGCTTTAACCTTTCCAGGCCAGCTGACAATAAAAGGAACCCTTGTACCACCATCGAACAGGCTGTATTTCCCGCCTCTAAGCGGGCCCAATGGCTGGTGATCGCCGAGAAGTTCTACAGCCTGATCCTGATACCCGTCGTCTATCACAGGCCCGTTGTCGCTCGAAAAGACGATCAAAGTATTTTTTGACAACCCCAGGCTTTCGAGGTGTTTTGTGATTTCGCCCACACACCAGTCGGCTTCCACAATGGCATCACCTCGTGGCCCCATGCCCGATTGACCAACAAATCTTTCGTTAGGCGTGCGGGGAACATGGGGCTGGTGCAGTGCAAAGTACAGGAAGAAAGGGCCATCCTTTTGCTCCGTCATAAATTCCCTGGCCTTATCGACAAATACATCAGCCATGTCTTCATCCCGCCATAGGGCAGCTTTTCCGCCTTTCATAAAGCCTATTCTGGAGATGCCGTTGTGAATGCTCATGTCATGACCATGACTGGGATGCATTTTTAGCAACTCAGGGTTGTCTTTGCCGGTGGGCTCTCCCGGAAAATTCTCCTTATAGTTGATCATCAATGGGTCGTGTGCTTCAAGCCCAACCACCTTTTGATTTTCCACAAAAACTGTTGGCACCCTGTCGTTAGTGGCAGCCATCATGTAGCTGTAGTCAAAGCCGATATCGTTTGGGCCTGGGCTAATGCGCTCGTTCCAGTTTACATTGCCGTCGCCAAGACCAAGGTGCCATTTGCCAACCACCGCTGTTTTGTAGCCAGCTTTCTTTAAAAGGGAGGGGAGTGTTGCCATCCCAGGCCGTATCAGTGCAGGTGCATCGCCAGGCAATACCCTCGCATCCTTATTTCGCCATGGATAAACACCTGTCAGCAACCCATACCTCGAGGGTGTGCAGGTGGCTGAAGTACAATAGCCTTGCGTAAAGCGGAGGCCAGCGGCAGCAAGTTGGTCAATATTGGGAGTGCTTATGGTGCTGGAGCCATAAGCGCTCACATCGCCATAGCCCAGGTCGTCGGCCAGTATAACGATGATGTTGGGTTTAGGCGTAGTTTCCTCAGCTGGTTCCATTTTGCAGCCAAGTGCTGCCGCCAATGTCACCAGCGAAAGTGCCTTTATTGAGGAGCTATTTATCATGGTTGCGCTTTGTATTCTTTGAAGTACTTTTCAAGTACAAAAGGAGGTTGGTGCACGTCCGGTTTCCTTTCGAAAGTAGTTGGGTCGTACTCCATTGGCACAATTGTTTTGGCTGTAAGCTGCAGCGTATCGTCGGTTCTCCTTTGCCAGCTGCCTAACAAGCCCATCATTTCCCTCACTTTTACCTCGTGCTCCTTTTCACCAGCCAGGTTGACTAGTTCATCAGGGTCGTTTTCAAGGTCGAAGAGTTGTGTGTGGTCGATCATAGGGTATCGTATCAATTTCCATTTCTTGTCCCGCACTGCCCGGTGCGTGCCCCTGTAGGTGGTGAATAGCGAGGTACGAACACCTCCTTCTTTGCCCATAATTACCTTCGAGAGGTCTTTCCCGTCCACACCCTCAGGTGGTTCTACGCCTGTAAGGTTGCAAAGTGTAGGGAAAATGTCGTAGAGGTAAACCAGTGCATCTCTTGTTTCATTGGCTGGCAAGCCGGGGCCTGCGAATACCAGTGGTGCCTTCATGCTGTGCTCATACAGGCTTTGCTTCCCCACAAGGCCATGGCTTCCCAGGGCAAGCCCATGGTCGGCAGCGTAGACTATTATCGTGTTGTCGGCAAAACCGCTGGCTTCAATCGAAGCGATAATGTCGCCTATTCTTTTGTCGGCGTGGGTAATCATAGCGTAATATTCCCTGAGTTGATCCTGAATCATTCCAGGGTCTCTCGGCCACGGTGCCAGGTGCTCATCTCTTACCTGCATTTCATTTATTTCACCAAAATTGAAAGGATGCCAGGGCTTAAAGTTGGCCGGTAACGGAACGGTGTCTCCCGCATATTGCTCCAGGTATTGTGGCAATGGACTTCTAGGGTCGTGAGGGGCTGTGAAGGCTATGTAAGCAAAGAAGGGATTTTCGGTACCCTTTTGCGATGTAATGAAGTCTATCATAGCATCAGCAAAAAGGTCGGTGGAGAAGCCTTTTTCGATAGGTTCGGTAAAAGTGGAGTCATTCACTTTGTCACGGACGGCTGTGTTGAAATGATCATCCATTCCACCCAGAAACACATTCTTTCCCTGCTGAAACGAAGCCAGAAAACTGTTGCCACCATTGTGCCATTTGCCGGTTCCAAAAGTAGTGTAACCATTGGCGGCCAATACCTGCGGCATGGTGGTGACCGTGTCCAGCTTGTCGTATACATGGTAAAGGCTTTTGCCACTCATGAGCATGGCTCGGCTCGGGGCGCAAACGGCCCCATGAATAGAGCCCATGCAGTAGTTGTTAGTGAAGCGCACACCACTTGTTGCAAGCGCATCCAGATTAGGCGTTTTAATAATTTGGTTACCAGCTGCCCCCAGTGCATCAGCTCGCTGGTCGTCGGTGAAAATGAAAACAATGTTGGGTTTTTTAGGCTCCTCTTTCTTTTGTGAGCACCCCATCAGAACTTGAAAAAAAAGCACGACGGCCAGAGAACCGACGCTAAAAATGGCGCAATATTCTTTCCTCATGGCTAAAAATAGAAAACCATCCACATTTATAAATGGCTTCTTGCTAATATTTGACATGCCTAATTCTATTTTATTCATTAAACTGTGCTATAATCCTTAGGTATGAAAGCAGTATTTGGTAAGGTCGCTCTATTCACTCTCGTGGCAGTTGTCTTTTTTTGTCTGGGCCATTACGTGTCGCTAACACAGGAGGAAACGATTAGCTGCGACAATATTATCAAAGCAGGTGAACTGATTGGAGTGCCACTTACCCGTGCCGAGGCTGACTCCATGCTTGATGGCATTGCCTCGCAAAGGGAGAGCTATCTTTCCATGCGCAGGAGCCCATTAACTAACGACGTGGTGCCTGCCATGCAGTTCAATCCGCTCCCGTTGGGCTTTCGCCACCAGAGCCATTATAAAGGGTTGAAATTTGGCGATTACAGTGGAACCTTGCGACCTGCCGCTGACGAGGAGCTGGCTTATATGAGTATCGGAGAGTTGGCGGAGCTCATCCGAACCAAACAAATTTCCTCACTTGAGCTTACGCAGTTTTATATAGACAGAATTAAGAAGCTTGATCCACAGCTGCACGCCATCGTGACCCTCATGGAAGACTATGCACTTGAAAAAGCTGCAAATGCTGACAAGGAAATTTCACAGGGTAACCACAAAGGTCTTTTGCATGGGATTCCTTTTGGAGCCAAAGACTTGCTGTCCAAGAAAGGCTTCAAGACGACCTGGGGGGCCATGCCTTACAAAGACCAGGAGTTTGACGTGGATGCGACTGTTGTCGAGCGGCTGGAAAACGCTGGGGCAGTTTTGGTGGCAAAAACCACACTTGGCGCTCTTGCCATGGGCGATATTTGGTTTGGAGGCAAAACACGGAACCCCTGGAATACCGAGAAGGGAAGCAGTGGTTCATCGGCGGGTTCGGCATCCACCGTTTCGGCGGGTTTGCTGCCGTTTGCTATTGGTTCGGAGACGTTGGGATCGATTGTGTCACCATCCACCGTTTGTGGCGTAACCGGACTGAGGCCTACTTATGGCCGGGTAAGTCGCTACGGAGCCATGGCCCTAAGCTGGAGCATGGACAAGCTAGGCCCATTGTGTCGCAATGTGGAAGACTGCGCCATTGTGTTGGCTGCGATTGGCGGACCTGACGGAAAAGACGCTATGGTGTTGGACTTTCCGTTCTACTATGAGCCTACTGTCGATCTGAAGGCACTCAGGATCGGTTATGTAAAAAGTGACTTTGACAAAGAATACGCCTTTCATCGTCAAGACAGCGTAGCGCTGCAGGTCTTGAAGGAACTCGGAGCACAACTTATACCAATTGAATTGCCTAACCAGCCGGTAGGGGATATGACCATTATACTTTCGGCAGAGGCTGCAGCCGCTTTTGAGGAATTGACATTAAGCGGCCGGGACGATCAGTTGGTTAACCAGCTAAAGTGGGCCTGGCCTAACAGCTTCAGGGAATCCCGGCTAATTCCGGCTGTAGAATATATCCAGGCAAACAGGCTTAGGACTCAACTTATTCGAGATATGACCGATGTTTTTGAAAAAGTGGATGTGTACCTGGCTCCTTCCAGAGGAGGCAGCAATCTACGAGTCACCAACCTGAGCGGCCACCCATCCGTAGTGCTGCCCAATGGCTTTTCTGATGACGGCACTCCCACCAGCATTACCTTCACCGGCCGGCTATTTGATGAAGGGACTTTGCTGGCGGTTGCAAAAGCCTACCAGGAGGCTACAGGCTGGCATAAGAAACATCCGGAACTTAAGTGACGATACTTCAATATATTATTTTGTCCAGGGTGTGAAAATAGACGACTCATACCTGTTTAGCTGAATTTTTCGCAACATACTTACATTTAATTTCTGGAATCAATCCTTCCCAGGGTGACGAAAGTCACCTTTTTTGCTTTGTAGTGTCATACCCTCCGCTTGCTCCCTCCTATACCTTAGCATCATCAAATGGTTCACAAAACTATTCAGAAAGATGAAAAGATTATTCGCAATTACCGCCCTTGTATTTCTGACTGTAGCAGCTATAGCCGGACAGCCCTTCAAGGCTGAAAAGGGATCAAAAATTACTGTTTCTGGCACCTCTACCATGCATGACTGGACCATGGTTTCAGAAGATGTTAAGGTGGACGCAAGCATAGCCGACGGAGGGGCGACGATTGAAGGGCTGAAACTAAGTTTGCCAGTTAACACCCTCAAGAGTCATAAAAGTGGGATGGATGACAATGCCTACAAAGCGCTTAAATCAGACAAAAATCCACAGATCACATTTAACCTGAAAACTTCGCAAGCCAAAGGATCATCGCTTGTTCAGGGGGCTGGGAAATTAACTATCGCAGGTGTGACTAAAGACATAAGTCTTGACGGAAAGCTGGAGCCGCTGGCTGATGGCAAATACAAACTCACAGGTTCTTACACACTTGACATGGAAGTATACAGTGTGGAACCACCTTCTTTTATGTTCGGCACTGTTTCAACAGGAAAGGAAGTAACGATTACCTACGAAATTATTCTGATTAAATAAATAAAAACCAATAAATGTCCCTTATCATGAAAACGCTAAATAAATTTCTTGGGATACTGATTGTCTTAGGACTTTCCGCAACCAGCACATTGATGGCTCAGCAACCTGACCTTCAATTTTACAGAACAAATGACGTAAAAGGCCGCAATGTTTTTGAGACTACAAAAGCAGATACCATACCTTTTGACGGCTTAAAAGTGAGAGTGGGTGGTGACTTTGCCATCGAATTTCAGGGAATTAACCAAACAAACTCGCTCGACAGCCTTTTGGACTTGGGTACCAACTTAAACCTCCCCACAGCCAACCTGAACCTCGATGTTCAGTTGTCTGATGGTATGAGAATGCACTTGAGAACTTACCTTTCTGCCAGGCACCACAACGAATCCTGGGTAAAGGGTGGTTATATTCAAATCGACAAGCTTGACTTTATTAAGCCAGGTTTTGCAGCCGAACTAATGAAGGTAGTTACTTTTAGAGTGGGTTTAGACGAGATCAACTTTGGTGATGCACACTTTAGAAGAACTGACAACGCCAGGGCAATATTTAACCCTTTTGTTGGTAACTATATCATGGACTCTTTCACCACTGAGGCTTTTATTGAGGCAAATGCCCAAACCAACGGTTTCATTGGAGTGTTGGGTATATCTAATGGTAAGCTGAACCAGAGCGTGGTAGTTACACCTACCACCGACAATAAAATTTCCTTCTACGGAAAAGTGGGTTACGACAAGCAGTTTAACGATGACCTGCGCTTCAGAATTACAGGTAGCTGGTACATGAACAGCGGGTTGTCTACCGGATCCTATCTTTACGGTGGCGACAGAGCAGGTGACAGGTACTACAACACTTTGATTTCTCTTGCTGAAGCAGCTAGCGGAGTGAACGCCACAAGTGCTTTTGCCAACGCTCGCTTTAACCCAAGATTCAAACAAATGACCGCTATTCAGATCAATCCTTTCCTTAAGTATCAGGGACTTGAGTTGTTCGGTATCTATGAAATAGTGTCCAACAGCAAAGACCAGGGCAGCGGTTCTTACACCCAGACTGCGGTTGAAGCCATCTACAGAATTGGCGCTGCTGAGAAGGTGTTCCTTGGAGGTAGATATAACTCAGTGAACGGTAAAGCCACAGATGCGGCCACTACCCAAAAGATCAGCCGAATCAACCTTGGTGGCGGATGGTTTATGACCGACAATGTGGTTGCCAAGCTAGAGTATGTTAATCAGCAATATACTGAAGGCTGGACTGGCAAATACAATGACGCCGAGTTCAAAGGCATCATGATCGAAGCAGCTATTAGTTTCTAGTTGGTTTTTGGTAAGTTAGTTATGGAATGCCCGCTTAGTGGGCATTCCTTTCTCTTTTTGATATGAAGCTTCTTCTCATAGTAATTGGCTTTTACTCTCTCTTCTTCAGCAATGGAGACGAAAAAAGGATGGTGGCGTGGGTGATTGAACCCTCCAGCACCCTGATTATTAATGGAGCTTCCAATGTTAATCAATTTACTTGTGGAATGTCGTCGTACCAGTATGCCGACACGCTGGAGCTGTCTGAACGTACGGCCTCATACATCAAATTTTCCCCTAACAAACTATCGCTCCCTGTTGTCGATTTTGATTGTGCGCACAACATGATCACCAGCGACTTCCAGGAAACCCTCCAGGCTGATATATATCCTGAAATCGGAGTGAGCTTTTTGTCGCTGAACGCCGTTTCATCTACAGTGCCGGGCGTTACAAGCTACGACGCCGTAATGCTCATAGAACTCTCAGGAAGAAAAAGAGAGGTGAGTATCCATTTCGATTTTTGGGAAAAAAGCTACAGCCTCTATAATCTGGTAGGGTCAAAAACTCTGCGTTTTACTGACTTCGAGATGGTGCCTCCGTCAAAGATGATGGGGCTCGTAAAAGTAGCCGACGAGCTTACCATAGATTTTAATTTGGTGATCAGGCCGCTCTAGCCATAACTTCTTATGACCTGATCTTCAGTAATTTATCAGCCTTGCATGCATTGATTTTCAACCGCTTTTGACTATTTTCATGGAAAAGCGAGTCCTATGAAAACGAAAAGGGCAATTTTTATCGTCGGCTTGATTTTTTACCAGGCCGCATTGGCACAAATTGGTTCGAAAGTAAAAGAACAGACAAGTCAGGGGCTGCCAGGCACCTGGGTCAACACCGAATTTGGTTACACTATGACTTTGCTACTCCTTAGCAATGGTTCGGGAGAGTTTGATGGTGAATCTATTACCTATACCGCAGGTGACAACAGACTAGCGATCAAATTTGCCACCGAAGTAGTGACCTACCAGTATAACCTGGCGGGCGATCAGTTAACGCTTTCCGGAGGCGATTTGGATTCTGCCATCACATTCGGGAAAAGTGGGGCCGAAAGGCAGGCCACTGCTAATGCACTGCCGACCCAGACTGCTGATTCTCCAACCCGCTCAATCGTTGGCAACTGGGAAAGCCAGGGGCAGGTGCTCGACTTTATGGCCAACGGCAAGGTAGTGATCGACGGTAATTCCTTTGACTACCAAACACAGGGCACCACAGTGATACTTTCCACTCCACAAGGTGCAGTGCAGTTTCAGTACCAACTGGGAGGAAATACTTTGACATTGACAGGCCCTGGAGGAAGCCTTGTCTACAACAAATTTAACGGGAGTGTGCCGCCGGCCGGGCCGACTGGAGTCTCGTCAAACTCGGGTTCCGCTCCGGCCGAACTCGCAGGGAAATGGTGCTACGTCAATGTAGCAAGCACCGGTTCGGGAGGTTGGAGCACCGACGAGTGCATCATTTTAAATGCAAACGGCACCTACGAATACTACAGTGAAAATTCGGGCAGTGCAACCGTGACCAATCAATATGGCACGCAGATAGCCACAGGCGGCACAAGTTCGCAGACGTCCGATGCAGGCACATGGAGCTTACAGGGAAGTGTGTTGGTGGCTAGTTCCAGATCGGGCGGCAACCAGTCATTTACGTTTGAAAAACGGAACCATCCCAAAAATGGTGATCCAATGATTGTACTTAACGGCCGAACGTATGTAACCTTTTACCAGAAACCACCTTGGCGGTAAAGCGGTTTATCTTAGAAAACGTTGAAAAAAGTACCGAGCCAGCCGAGTATAATGCTAAACAGAAAAAGTAGTAGTAGAGTAATCATAATGCTAATTACGTGGTTTTTGTGAAAAGGATGCTGAAACTTTAGCTGTACAGACATTTAACACAATTTCTTTGTTATCGTTTTGGCTTTATTTAATGGCCCGGAGGTTACACCCTTTGTCAATTTTTTCACTGCCGCTAGTGGAATATGACAAGCCATATATGGAGGCCTGTAATTTTCCCTTTATTTTCGAAGGTCAAATAAACAACTATGGCTAGAGATAACTGGGGAAGTAAGTTTGGTTTTGTAATGGCCGCTGCAGGCTCTGCTGTGGGCTTAGGTAACATTTGGAGATTCCCTTACCTGACAGGAGAGAACGGTGGCGGTGCTTTTGTATTTGTCTACTTTATCTGCATCCTTCTGGTAGGAGCTCCCTTGCTTTTTAATGAAATGGGGCTTGGTCGTTTTTCCAGGAAGAACCCTGTGGGCGCATTTAAGGATACTGGAGGAAGTAAGTTTTGGGTATTTGGCGGGGGTATATTATCGCTTTGTGTGAGCTTCTTTGTGCTCTCTTATTACGGCGTTATTGCGGGCTGGACAATCGGATATATGTATACCGCCCTGTTCGACATACCTCTGGATTTTGATGTTTTCCGGGCTAATCCGGTCGCAATTTTACCACTCTTCGGCATTTTCATGGCGGCTTCTACACTTATCGTTTTGGGGGGCATAAGTGGAGGCATCGAAAAGGCAGCCAAGATCATGATGCCTGTGCTGTTTATTTTATTGATTGTTGTAATTATCAGGAGTGTAACCCTTCCTGGGGCCATGGCTGGAATTGAGTACTACCTTGTTCCGGACTTTAGCAAAATCGGAGCAGGAACTATTCTAGCCGCTCTCGGTCAGGCCTTTTTCTCTATGAGTATCGGCTGGGGAATGATGATCACCTATGGCTCTTACCTGCCAAAGGACAGTAACATCGTAAGCTCAGGTCTTTGGGTAGGTATTATGGATACCGGTGTGGCATTGCTGGGTGGATTAATGATTTTCCCTGCCGTGTTTGCCTTTGGCATGCAGCCAGACCAGGGTCCTACTTTGGTTTTTAAGATATTACCAGTCATTTTCGAATCGTTACCTGCAGGTGGCAATATCATAGGGGCTTTTTTCTTTCTTCTGCTTTGCCTGGCTGCTCTTACTTCTTCCATAGCAATGATTGAAGTGCCGGCTTCCTTTTTCATCGACAACAAAAACTGGAGCCGAAAAAAGGCTGCCTGGGTGGTGGGGATTGCCGCCACAGTCGTGGGACTGCCATCTGCACTCTCCAGCGGCGGGGCCGACATATTTACCAATGTTTCTATCACAGTATTTGGCAACACCTATGGGGGTGTAATGGACATCATGGACTTCTTCTTCGGCACGTTCTTCATTGTGATCGTGGCGCTGATGACCTGTCTTTACACTGGTTGGGTCATGGATGTCACCAAAATATCAGATGAAATAGCTGAGGGAGCTCCATTTTTCAAGAAAGAGCTTGTGGTGGGCATCACTCCGGCAGCCATTTGGCGATTCTTCATTCGCTTTGTGTGCCCGGCAGTTATCGGACTGGTGCTGATTAATATGATGGGGATATTCTAATACGAAAAAGCGACCCGGGACGTGCCTCAACAGCCTTCCCGGAGCGCTAGATTTCTACTTCTTAGGCGCAGGGCCTAATCCTTTCTTCGGATCATCTTTCCCCTTTGCTGGTTGCGACGGCTTTGTTTCAGCAGGTTTTTCGTCCTTCTTCTCTGAGGTCGTTTCCTTTACTTCCGTTGCGGCTACTTTTTTGGCAGTTTCGCCCAAATAGGCTGGCAGCTCAAGGCCGGCCATCTCAAAGATTTCTTTCAGTGGAGGCACAGACTGGTACATGCCAGAAAGGAAGTTGGCTGTCGACGTTTTGCCGTCTTTGCCAGTGCCCGAATCCCAAACGGTGATTTTCTCGATTTGGATATTCTTGATGGCCTCCGACTGCAGCCTTACCAGCTCCGGTAGCTTTTCAGCAATAATAAGCATCGCTGCATCTTTCGAGCTGTTGCCGGCAGCATTCACTATTTGCTTCAAACCTTCGGCCTGCTTGGTCAGCACCTCATAAATACCCCTGGCTTCTGCTTCTCTCTTCATTATGATCGAATCGGCCTCACCTTTGGCACGTCGTCTGATCATTTCGGCTTCAGCCTCGGCGGCAATCTCTACTTTGAGCTTGTCGATTTCTGCTGGCACCACAATATTGGCCGTTTGGCTGGCTTTGTCTCGTTGGGCTCTAGCATTTTCCGCTGCTTGCTCGGCTGCATACGACTCCTCCAGCGCTTTGGCTTGCTTCACCTTTTCAGCCGCCATGGCTTTTCTGAGCGCCTCAGCTTCTTTTTCTCTTCTATCGGCTTCAGAGTTGGCTATGTCGATTTTGGCCTTGTTTTCTCCTTCAACTGCCCTTGCATTGGCTTCCGAAGTCTGGATTCTTTCGGTCTTTTGCGCTTCGGCTTCGCCAATATTGGCTTTTGCCAAAGCTTCCGACTCGCCCACTTTAGCGCTGGAGTCGGCATTGGCAATTTGGATCCGTTCTTTCTGTGCTGCATTGGCCTCACCAATTTTTGCAAGGGCGTTGGCATCGGCCACCTGCACCCGCTGATCCTGGTGCGCCATTGCCTCACCGATAGATCCGTCTCTGGTTTTTTCAGCCACGCTCTTGCGGGCGTCGTTAATAGCCTTGGCAGCTGCTTCTTTTCCAAGCGCCTCTATGTAGCCCGACTCATCCTTGATATCGGTTACGTTTACGTTGATAAGCTTAAGGCCAATTTTCTTTAGTTCTGCTTCCACATTGCTGGCCACGTTCGCCAGGAACTTGTCACGGTTGCTATTGATCTCTTCAATGTCCATCATGGCCACTACAAGCCTCAGCTGACCAAAAATGATGTCTTTGGCAAGGTCATGAATATGGTCTTTGGTTAACCCGAGCAGCCTTTCAGCTGCATTTTCCATCACGCCGGTTTCTGTAGAGATACCCACAGTAAAGCGGGAAGGCACGTCAACCCGGATGTTCTGCTTGCTGAGAGCATTGGTAAGGTTCACCTCTATCGAATTAGGGGTGAGGTCGAGAAAGGCGTAGTCCTGAAACACAGGCCACACAAACGCAGCGCCACCGTGGATACACTTGGAGGAGCTATGGCCGTCGGTACCGCCGCCCACTTTTCCGTAGACAACCATTACCCTGTCGGAGGGGCAGCGCTTGTAGCGACTAAAAAATGTGATAAGGATGATAAAAATAAAGAGGGCCACAATGGCCACTACGGGTAATGCGAATACGCTCATATTCAGCTAAAGTTTGCGGTAACTAAGAGTAGATTATTGTCTATAACATCACTGACCTTCACCACTTTGCCCGTTTTAATATCGGTCTCATCGTCGGTGATGGCCTCCAGCGTTCTCAGCGAACCCTGTACTTTTATCTGGATTTGGCCTATGCTGTTTCGCTTTGAGGCAATAGTAAGGTACACCTCACCCAATTTTCCTTTTGCATTGCTCATTTTTAGATTGCCGCTCTCGTCAGCCTTCGAAAGAAAGTAAAAGATGCTGGCCATAATTAACATCATAGCCAGCCCGGCGACCGAGGAGGCCACCAACGACCAGCCATCCGACATGCCGCTATCCAGGCAGGCTATACCCGTCCAGGAAAAAATGGAGAAGAAGGCCACAAGGTTTTTCAACGTAAGGAACTGAAAAGGAATGCCAGTGTCGGCGTCTATTTCTGCATCGGTAGACAGATCGTCGCCCATGTCACCACCTCCGATGAGGGTCATCAGCATCTGCAACAGGAAAAAAAGAGTGAATGGAACTGCCAGCGACCAGTATATTTTTTGAAGCAGGGTAAGGGTTTCCCACCAATTGGTGTATTGCTCAATCATTCTTTTTGAACCTTAAGGTTGAAAGGTTCAGTAAAATACGAAGTGTTGAGAAATTTCCTATTATGAAAAGAGAATAAAGAAAGCATTGGAAGCAAGATTTATGCTTCCACTTTGATGCTGTCGTTGCCAATCAATATAGGCTGGCCAAACCTGCCTTCTTCATCTCTGTTCTCAAGGTTGAGTACGCCACGTGGGCAAACTGAGGAGCAAACACCGCAGCCAACACACGAGGAGCGCACAATGTTCTGTCCCCGCTGAGCATACCAACGTACATCGATGCCCATTTCGCAATAGGTGGAACAGTTTCCACAGCTAATGCACTGACCACCGTTGGTAGTAATGCGGAAGCGGCTTTTGAAGCGCTGCACAATGCCCAGGTAAGCTGCCAACGGACAGCCGAACCGGCACCAGACCCTATTACCCATCAAAGGATAAAAGCCAGTGCCCACTACGCCAGCGAAGCCTGCGCCGATATAAACACCATACACTTCTCTGAGTGTATAGCTGTCGATCACACCCAGCCAGGAGTTGCCCGACCAATAGGTGTACAGCACGCCGCCTGTCATCACAACAGAAAAGGCCAGCACTGCATGGATCATCCACCGCTCAATTTTCCAGGCCTTCAGCGACTTATCGGAAAGCTGACGGAAGGGGTCGCCCAGCGTTTCTGCCAACCCTCCACAGCCACACACCCAGGAACAGTACCATCTTTTGCCAAAGAAGTAAACAAAAACTGGCACAGCAATGATGATCAATGCAATGCCCCAGCCCAGCATAAAGATGCCCAGACTGCCTGAAGAAATAAGCTGGTTGAGCTCATTGTCGAAGAAGAAGTCGTAGTCGAGCGGCCAGATATTTTTAAAGTCGAAATAGGGTTGGTTAAGCCTGAGGAGTATTTCTGGAATAAGGAAAGCGAAAGCCGTTTGAAAGAACATCACGGAAATCGTCCTCATGATCTGATATTTGCTATGGCGGTATTTAATGAACATTCGCACCCCCATTACAAGGATGCAAAGCGTGTAAATGAAGCCATAAAGGAAAAAACGGCTGGCATCACTGTTCTTCAGTAGCTGACTCACAGGATCAACCATGATGATCCATTCGGTCATGTACTCGGGGAAGAAATACAAAATGATATAGAAGACAATAAGAAAGCTGCCAAGCATGATGCCAAGCCAGCCTTTGTTTTTCAAAACGCTATGGAAAATGCCACTGTTCTTAATGCCAGCCGGGCCGTCAAGTTTGGCTTTGGGTAGCAAGTACATCATAGCTCCGATGATGGGAAGCAGGTAGCATAGAGCAAGAAAGAGGCCCGGACTTGACTTGATTGGCCCGTGGGAAGCCAGTTTGGTCGCTTCATATCGGATGTCTCTGGCTTTGTAACGGTCGATACCTACCTCGCTGATGATGCCATAATCGTTGATCGTGTTGGCCACTGACATCAGATCTTTCTTCAGCGCTTCTCTGGAGTCATATTTTCTCCCTGCCAGCCAGCTGCCGTACTCCTCCATTTTTCGTCTCTTGAATATAGTGCTGGTGTTGATCTTCGGGTAGATGTAGTTCAGCATTTCAAGGGAGAAAGTGTAGGGAGGAGGGCCCAGCTCACTAATTAATAGATTTATCTCCGATTCCTTGAGAGCAAACAGCATCATTTGCTGTCTGTTGAAGGTGTTGATGCCTTTTTGGATGGTGCCGACAAACCCAAAATTTGTGCTGTATTCTGTGTCGACTATCTCGGGCGTGAAAGTGAGGATACCTTCAACTTTCCCTTCGTGACCAACAATTTTGTCAAAGTCACTCCTTGCAATTTTGTAGTCGGCCATGAAGAAGCTGGCCAGAAAAAGGCCAAAGCCAAGTATAAAAAGTGCCAGCCCGGTTAGTTGTATTGCTCTCATCTCTTTCTTCCTCTTGCTTTAGAAAATACCAAACAGCTTTTTCTTTCTTTTCTTTTCGATTTCGAAATAAGGGAACTGCGTCGAAAATGCCGCTTTGATCTCCTGCTCGCAGGTATCAAAAAACTCCGGATCAAAATTGGCCTTCTCCAGTTCGTTTATCACCCTATCCACTTTTGTTTTCTGCCTGATCCAGCTGTCCCAAACTTGGTGTCGCTGCCGGATGCCCATGGCATTCATGCCGAGCACGGTGCCGGCAGCTTGATCAAAATTAATTCTGATGCCCTTTTTTCCGTCAGGATGCTCCCACCAGAACGAATCCACTCCTTCAGAAGCAATGGCGGGCACTGAACCATAGGTCTGATACTCGATGTCAAGGAACTTGGCAGAATTGAACCAAATCCCGGGCACATACCTGGTTGGCGTACCAGTTAGCGTCAAAGCCAGCGTTTCGCCCATCATGCGGCCGGTGTACCACACCTGCTCTATGGCTTTCCTGTGAGGTAGTGGGTTTCGCAGTTCGGCACAGTCGCCAATGGCATAAACATCGGGCAAATTGGTCTGCAAAAGGTCATCGACCAGAATGCCCCGGTTGGTTTCGACACCGAAAGACTTAGCCAAGCCAACATTGGCGTGCACTCCGGCAGTCAATCCTACTACCTGGCAAGGTATTTCCTCACCAGTACTGGTAACGACCGCAGAAGCCTTTCCATCAGGCCCGGCTTTTATTTCCCTCAACTCAGTGTTCAGCCGGAGGTCAATATGATGTTCAACAATGTGCCTGTTGATCATGGCAGACTCTTCCGCTGGCAAAACCAAATCCCAAAAGCTTTTTTCCCGTACCAGAAAGGTCACAGAAATCTTTCTCGACGCCAGCATTTCCGCCAGTTCAATACCAATTAAGCCACCTCCCACAATGACTGCTCTTTTGCAGTTCTTGCTGTTGCTCTCCAGTATCTCCAAATCCTGATAGGAGTAGAGCCCCTGCACCCCGGGGAGATCCTGGCCGGGCCAGCCAAACTTGTTGGGTTGTGAGCCGGTGGCGAGCACCAGCTTATCATAGTTAATGTTTTTGCCGGATTTAAGTCGTATCGATTTAGCCTTTGCCTCTATACCAGTAACAAAATCAAACACCAGGTCAATCTTGTTCTTTCCCCAAAACCAATCTTCATAGGGCTTGGTATGTTCATATTTCATATGCCCCATGTAGATATACATGAGGGCTGTTCTGCTGAAAAAATGCTCGGTTTCACCTGAGATGACAGTGATCTGAACATTCCCCTGCTTTCTTACATGCCTGGCGCAAGTGATGCCAGCTATGCCGTTTCCGATGATGACGATGTGTGCCATAAGTATGCTTCAAACTTACACCGGCGCAGAGTAACACATTGTCAGTCCTGCGACCGAATGGAGCGCTTAAGATACAAATGGATTTCAGAAAGCTTAAAGGTTCTTTGAAGTCTTATTTCTTGCCAGATACTGAAGGCTATGATGGTCGTTGGTTTGGCTTCAAATGAGTATCTTGACGTCCAATAAAATTCAGTACAGGATGAGGTGTCGTTACTATGGAATATGCTTATTGTTTTTAGTGCTTCAGCAATGCGGCTTACCTGAAAACCACGAGCAGGTTATTTATCATATTGAGCTTCCGGAAGGGGCCATTCAGCCGTTGTCGATGAGCGATACAGAGGGGTTTATCCACCTCATCTACTATCAGGGTGACCCAGCCTCTGGAAATCTTTTTTACTGTCGTTTTGACGAGTCGAGTCGCAAGTTGAGCGATCCGATCAGGGTAAACGGGAAGGATAGTAGTGCCATTGCGGTGGGCACAATACGTGGGGCGCAAATGGCTATTGGCAGAGGCGATTTGGTGCATGTGATATGGAATGCTTCTTCAGCGGCGACCCTTGCCGTGCACGACTCGGCTATGGTTACTCCCCTGCTCTATGCCAGAATGGCTGATGACAAAAAGCACTTTGAACCGGAAGCCAATCTCATACAGACTCACTGGGGGCTGGACGGAGGCAGTGCAATTGCTACGGACGAGAAAGGGAATATTTACGTTTCCTGGCATGCCACCGGAAACGAGCCAGGCGAAGAGAACAGGAGGGTTTATTTGCGAAAGTCGGAGGATGATGGACGGACATTTTCTGATGAGCTGGCCATCAACGATCCACTGGTTGGAGCATGCGGCTGCTGTGGTATGCATTTGACATCGGACAATAATGGACACGTCTTAGCCTTGTATAGGTCGGCTGGCGAGAGAAAACACCGCGATATTCATCTGATTGACTTTGATGACGACAATACACTTTCCGAAAGTGTGATTGACAAATGGGAACTTGAGGCCTGCCCCATGAGCAGCATTTCTTCGGGAAGGTCTGGTAATATGCTGGCCTTTACATGGCAAACAGCCGGGGAGGTGTTTTACCAATTCGCCAAAGCCCAATCGCCGGTACGATCTCCTGAAAAGCAAGCAAATGGTGCCAAGCATAGCAAAATCGCTATTTCTGACAACGACCACTACCTCATTGCATGGACGGAAGGAACCGGATGGAACAAAGGTGGTGACCTGGCATGGGAACTGAGAGATGAAGCCGGAAAGCTCCTGGAAAGTGGAAAGAAAGACAATGCGATTGCAGTGTGGAGTTTCCCCGCAGTAGTAGCTGGCAAAAATAATGCATTTTATATCTTCAACTAGAGGAGCGCCCAGTTTCAAAAATGCAACCCAAAGCTATAACCTGGCCAGTACTGTACGTTCAGGCTTTCTTCGCTTGTTTTGAACACCTCCTGGCCAATGTTCAGATCCTGCCCTTCGTGGAAATAGGCATTGAATGAAAGACCGACAAACAAATGCGGTCCTTTTTTCTTTCTGCGCAGGCCTATTTCTGCATGTATTTTGTGTAGCAGACTAAGCCTGGGATCAAAATTTTTGGTTCGGTTGAGGTACATTGTCCTGATACCCGCACTTAAAAACCAGCGGGCGTTCAATGTGTCGGCCCCTATCATCGAGTGTTTGTTGTAGAACACCTTCATGAAGCCATAGCCCAATCCCCACTTTACCTGGTTTCTATACCCCTCGAAAGGGTTGTAGGCGAAAATGAGCGCATTTTGATTGACGACTTTGAACCGTCCTGTAAAGGGCATCTGTGATGGTGTGTAGGTGCAGTTTTGACAGTTGCCCGTGGTTCGTTCCAGTACAGCGGTAAACAGCTCGTCGGTAAACAGCCGGGTGTGTACGCCGCTGGAACCAAAGTTAAGAGGGCCTACCTGCGTGCCGTAGGTGGGCACGGAAGAGCCCTGGTAAGGACCTGGTTTGAAGATGTTGATCAGACCTATTTGCGTGCCGTGCACTTTTCTGGCTATGTTGATGAGGCCAAACTGCGTTCCGTCCATTTCGCTTGAAACATTCACCAGGCCGAGTTGAAAGCCCCGGTCGGGGCCTGGTGGTGACGAGTTTTTGCCTTCCATTTGCACTGCCCGGTTGATGAGGCCTAGCTGCAAGCCGCTGAGTTCCCCGTAGGTGTAGTTGAACAAAAGCGAAGCCTGGCTGCCTGTCATGCCACGAATGGCGATGTTGTAGAGCCCGGCCATCTGCACACCAAAGACCTGCTTGCCACCCATATTGCCCAGGCCAGCCAGCTGAAAGCCGTGCACGTAGCCATTGTTGAAGTTGAACCCACCGGTTAGCTGGATGCCTTCGACGTTGTTTCTGACAAAATTCAAGAGCCCGGAAAGCTGAATGCCCTTTAAATTACAGGAAAAACCTTCGTTGACAATAGAGAGCTCTTCGCCATCGGTCAGGTTAAAGTAGGTCTGGCTTCCAATAACGTTGGCGAGCCCTGCTATCTGGATGCCAGTGCTTGAGTTGGTGTTGATGTTTGAAATGCCACCCAGCTCAAAGTGGTGGCTGCCGGCCGACATGCCTCCGAAAATATTAAGAGAGAACCTGTTGAAATAGAAGCCACTTTCCAGTCCGTTAGTGCCTATGCCTGGAAAAAAGGACAGCTGAAACGTTCTTTCCTTGTACCTGCTTTTGGCTGGTTGACTAAGCAGGTCACCGTTGACTGTACAAATAGCGAGCAGCAAAAAAATTACTCTGTTCAAAGCGTTATCCTTAACCTGTTTGACTTTCAGATAAAGGACGACCAGCGGCGGTGAGAATTACAGAAATAACGAAAAAGCAGCTTATTTGCTCTTGGGCCCGGCTAAATAGTTGAGGAGACTTTCCAGGGAATGGAATCTTTGGTTTGTCGCCACCCAACTGGTAGCATTTCCCTCCATTTCAATAGTAAGCTTAATTGCCGCATTCGTATCACCCGGCAAATAGCCGTGCCTTTCCAGTGCACGTTTTGTCCAGTTGTGGGCTGGTGAATCTCCTGCCAATGAAAATGTCGTGCCTTCTTTTGTTGGCAACAGCACTCTGCCGTTTAACAAGTCAAACCCAAAGCCTTCGTGGTAAAGGCTTTCTTCGAGCAGACCATTTAGCGCCAAATCCTCAGGCAGTCCCTGAACGAGGGGGCTGTTGAAATTGGTCAGCCAAAGTCTGTCGGCAAACTCCATGGCTAAATGGAAGTCATGCGTAGATACTACCACAGCCTTTTCTTTTTCAAGAGCGAGTTGTCTGAGCAGCATAAATATTTCGACGCTATTGTTCAGATCCAGAAACGCCGTGGGCTCATCCAGGATCATCAAGTCGCCGTCTTGCGCCACCGCTCTGGCTATCATAGCTTTCTGGTACTGTCCGTCGCTCAGCTCGCCTACTTTTTTATTCAACAGGTAGTTGATCTTTGTAAGTGCCACAGCTTCTTCTACGGCCGACTTGTCTTCTTTGGAAAGCAATCCAAGCCAGTTGGTGTAAGGATGGCGGCCAAGTGCTACCAGTTCTTCCACAGTGAGGTTGCCACCACCTACTTTTTCAGTGAGCACAAGGCTAATCTTTGTGGCTAGCTCCTGGATGCTGTATGCTTGAACTGGCCGATGGGCAAGAAGCACCTCGCCAGCAAGGGGAGGCTGCAGCCCGGCGATTGTTCGTAGTAGCGTTGATTTGCCCACGCCATTTTGTCCCAGCAGACAAACTACCTCCCCGGGATTGATATCCAGGTTGATGTCTTTCAAAAGCGGAGTAGGATGACTTTTTACGAGGTAGCCAACACTCAAATGCTGTAGTTTCATCACCGACCTGTTGTTAACGATCATAACGAGTACCTCAGGTTTCGTTTACTCACAATGATCCAAATAACGACGGGGCCGCCGATCAGAGAAGTCACGGCATTGATGGGTAGCAACTGCGATGTGCCTGGTAGCTGAGCAATCAGGTCGCAAAATAGCATGGTGCCGGCACCCATCAGGCAAACCAACGGAATAAGCAACAAATGATTTGAAGTAGGGAAAAGCATGCGAACCATGTGTGGCACGGCAATGCCAATGAAGGCGATAGGCCCGCAGAAAGCGGTGACACTGCCAGCCAGCAGGCAGGTGCTGATGATGATGGTAAGCCTGGCTCGCTTGATGTTGAGCCCCATGCTTCGGGCATACTGCTCACCAAGCAAGAGCATGTTTAGCTGTTTGGCCGAAGCAAAGGACAGCAGCAGACCAATTACTATTATAGGCGCAAAGATTTGCATTTCCTCCCAGCTAAGCCCGCCTAAACTTCCGAATGACCAAAGCATATAAGCCTGGATGTCTTCGGCCTGGCTGAAGTACTGCATAATGCTGACCAGGGCTCCTGTGGTGCTACTAAACATCAACCCTACGATGAGGAGGCTCATAGCGTCACGCAGTGAGCGGGCCACGGAGATAACGGCGATCATGACAAGAATGGCTCCGAGCGCTGCGGCAATTACCTGAGCACTGGCGAAAAGCTGCCCGCCCAGCTGATGAAGCCCCAACGAAGTTCCGCCAAGAATCAGCAAGGCGGCACCAAGGCTTGCGCCGGAGCTAATGCCCAACACAAATGGCCCGGCCAAAGGATTCCTGAAGAAAGTTTGCATTTGGAGCCCGCTGATGCCCAAAGCGGCGCCTACCAGTATGGCCGTTAATGCTTTTGGCAGCCGGAAGTTGAGAATGATTTCCTGCCAGGCTTCGTTTTGGCTGGTAAAGCCCGACACAATTTTCAGCGCTTCAAATGCCGGGATCACCACGGACCCCAGGGCCAGACTGAGAAGGAAAAGCACGAAAATCAGGAGCGTGAGAAGCACGAAGTACTTCCACCATTGCTTCCATGACTGTTGGATGAAATCCCTAAGCATGGCACAGATTAGGGTAATTTTCTGTAAAAATAAAGTTTGTGATCGGGGAGGAGGTCAGGATGCATAATATGGATCAGGTCTGCCAGAACAATATCGGGCCTGCTGTAGCCTTCTTCCAGATAGTTATTTCCACCCTTTTCGTTCAACTGATTGTCGTAGTTGTAAACGGCGTTATTTTTCCAGGCGCTAAACAAACCATACCTGCTTTCCTGCGCTTTCATTTCCTGCAGCGTGCCAAAAGACGCCACCCCAATCCAATAGTCGGCTTTCAACCCCTTTTCAAACACAGACTCAAAACTTAGTTCCAGCCATCCGTTCTCCTCGGTTTCTTTCCAGAGGTAGCTGCCGCCCGCATCTTCAAAGAAGGCAGCTCCGTAATTCTTGCCGCCAGGCAGAAACCAGGTGTCGCCATACACCACGCCGGTCAGCACGGTTGGTTTTGCTTCGGCCTTCAGGGCTTTGGCTCGTAGTTCCAGATAGTTTTGTTCTATCACGTTGAAAATAGAATCGGCCTCGTCAAGCTTATTGAAGAAAGCAGCCGTGAACTTGATCCATTCTGCCCGGCCAAGAGGCGTCGTTTCAAGGTAGTCGGCGTTGTAGAGCATGTCGATGCCAGCCAGCTCCAGCCTTTCGTCAGTAGATCGGTCGTTCCCCATGGAAAAGGTAAAAAGGGCTTCGGGCTTCAAGTTAAGGCACGATTCAAAGTTGACGCCGGCACCGTCCCCAATTTCGACCAGCTCGTCACTTGCGATCCTTTCCCTGAAGACCTGTGAGTACACATAGTCGGCATTGGCGAAGCCCTTCAGGCTTGATGTTTCACCGAGGGCTGAAAAATGAGGAAGATGGGTGGTGCTGGTAGCAGCCACCTTGCTAAGCGGCACTTTCACAACTTTATAACCATCAAAGGCGGCGTCTGTGTCCTTTTTCTTGTCAACCAATGCATACTTTATAGCCTTTCCGGCACCCTTCCATGGTTGTTCCACCACAACCTCTGTCCAATCTGCGTGCTGGGTAATGGCTAGCCCACTTGCATACTTTATGTAAGAGGGTTGGGTTGGGTTATCGGCTACCGTTTCTGCCTTCTTTTGCTGGCATGAGAAAGTGAGCACGGCAAAAAAGGAGATGAAAAGAAGTATTTTGTTGAACATAGTGCGGCAAAAATAAAACAATCCGCCCCTTTTGGGAACGGATTGCATTTTCATTTCGAATATTTGCTTTGCCCGTCGGGCATCTGAGCTTTTATCTGATCTTATTGGCTCCGGCGAGCATGGTGGCGTATTCTTTTATTTCTTCGTAAGTATCCTTTTCAAGTACCGCCTTTGCGTCACCTGATTTTGGGGGGTTATAATTGCCCTTGGATTCCCACCACTGTAGCGCATGTTTCTTGGCTTCGTTGGTATCCACCTCGAACTGTTTTATGCAAGTGTCGCATACGAGCCAGGTCTGGTCTTTTTCAGCCGTTTTTTCAAAAATGATCCCCCTCATTTTTGTGGCATTAGCATCTTTCTGCTTAAAGTGAGCAGTGGTGTACCCAAGCGTTTCGGGCTCGACCATCTTGTGATCCCAATATTCCTTTGAGCTAACTACCTCAGAGGTAGTAAGTGCATATCCTTCGTTGTACTCCAAAAGGGTTTTGCAAATTTTGCACTGTGAAACAGGAGTTTTTTCCTTTTTACCAAATAGCTTTCCAATAAACGACATCGTAGTATTTTATAATTCTAGTTTTCGACCTAAACCAATGTAATGACGCTTTAACAGGGGTTGAGGTTGCGTGCACCACTCAAATTTCTTCCAAATATACCCTCAACTGGCCTAAAGGTTACTTGAGACGGTATTAAAAAGTGTTAAATCGGAGAATTTTTACAGAATCGTTTTAACATCATTGCAATTATTGCGTATTTCGCACCGACCGTTGGTTTCTGCCTCAACTCATCAGCAGTTGTAGCAGAATTAAAAGGGAACCCCGTTAAAATCGGGGGCTGTCCCCGCAACTGTAAGCCTACAAAGGCCTCTATCAAAAAGTCACTGTTCCGATACATCGGGGTGGGAAGACGATAGAAAAGCCGGGCGAGCCAGGAGACCTGCCACAGTCAAGCAATTCAAAGCTTTCGGGTGAAAAGCGGCGGATGATCTGAAAAGGCCGTGTTCCGGCTTCACATTTCATTCCACCTTATTCCCTCTACAGCTTTGAGTTAAGTTAACAAACTGGGCTTGCCTGTTAATTTAATTCAAAGAGATGTATGCAGTTGGTATAAGGGTGGTCGGGCTGGTAGCCTGTGTCATCCTTTTTTTGTTTGGTGCAAAGGGTCAGGAGGTTGCTGCTGATTCTGTCCGTATGGGTAAAGTCCTGGCCCCAGTGGAGGTCAGCGACACATGGCTTCACAGCTATGCAGTGGGAGGCCATTCGGAGCCACTCGACCCGATGGCTATTCAAAGGCAAGCAGCTACATCGTTAGGCAAGTTACTTCAGGCGCAGCAAGGCATTTACCTGAAGGAGTACGGCCCCGGCATGCTCAGCTCTATTAGCCTCAGGGGCACATCGGCCAGCCAAACCTCCCTGCTTTGGAATGGCCTTCTCATCAATTTTCCATCACTAGGCCAGGCCGATTTCTCGCTAATCCCTAATTTCTTTATCGACCAGGCAGAGGTTTTTTATGGAGGAGTAAGTTCTCTGGCCGGGTCTGGCGCTATTGGTGGCGCTGTGGCTGTCAGTGATAGGGTCGATAAAGACCTCCGAAGCATAGGGTTAACCCAGGAAGTTGGGAGCTTTGGCACTAGCTTTTCAGGGCTTAAGGTCAAGGCTTCGGGTGAGAGAGCTGGCATTTCGCTCGCTGGCTTTTATAAGAAATCCGACAATGACTACACCTACCGGAACCTGGCAAAAGTCGGGCAGCCAATTGAAAGACAATCTCATGGCGCTTACATGGGCAAAGGCCTGAAGGCGGCTGCATTCTGGAATCCATGGTCAAAGGGTGTTTTTGACCTCGAAGGTTGGTTGGCTCAGTATGACAGAGAAATTATCCCGCCCTACACTGTCGCTTCGGTCGGCGACACTCAGGTTGATCAGTCGCTGCGGCTTTCGCTGGGTTATGTGCATAGCATTAGCCCGCTATTGAAATGGGAATCGAGGGCTGGTAGAATCTATGACTTCATCAGATTCAACGGACTGGCTTCAGCTACTACCCAGTATATGTGGAATAATAGCATTGAATGGATGCCAATCTCCAAAGTTCAACTCCGGGCCGGAGGATTGATCAACCACATAGCTGCCGATGTGCCAGAGTACGGTGGCGACTTGACCGAAAACCGATCCAATGCCTTTTTAATGGTCAACTGGTTTCCTTCAGCCCGATGGACACTGAATGCGAAAGTTCGTCAGGAAATTGTTGCTGGTAAATGGAACCCCGTTTCACCTTCGCTGGGAGCTGACGTTTTGATTTTAAAATCAGACGAAGTTTCCCTCAATTGGCGCTCGCAGATTTCCAGAAGCTATCGGGTGCCCACGCTTAACGACCGCTACTGGAGCCCTGGTGGCAACTTAAACCTGAAGCCAGAGCAAGGTTGGAATGCAGAGTCTGGATTCGATTATTCCATCAAACAGGGAAAACATGTACTGAAAGCATCTGCCACTGGCTTCGCTCACTGGATTCAAGACTGGATTCTTTGGCTACCGCAGGCGGCGGGTTATTGGTCGCCAGTGAATGTGAGGAATGTGTTTTCCCGTGGCGGTGAGCTATCGGCTGGTCATGAGTGGAGCGCTGGCGAATGGGTGTTAACCAACGATGTGAACTACAAGCTGACCGTATCGCAGATCCGGGCAGGTTACTCTGGCGACGACAGCAACATCGGTAATCAGCTGCCTTATGTGCCGCTGCATCAGGGGAGCTGGAGCGTGGGTGCACAAACATGGCCATGGCATTTTGATTCCCAGGTTTCATTCTATGGCAGCAGGTATACGCTCGTTGATAACGATATCAATCTCGATGCCTATACCCTGTGGAACCTGGAGGCTGGCAGGCAAATTCGAGCTGGAAAGTCGCTTTTTTCGCTTTCAGTCAAAGTCGACAACGTGCTGGGCAAAAGGTATGAGAACCTGCAATACAGACCCATGCCGGGTCGCTCTTTCTCTTTTCAATTGAATTACACTTTAAACCAAGATAAAAAATGAAAAAGCTAGCATTATGGAGTTTAGTAGCCGCAGTTTTCCTAACCAGCTGTGGAGGTGACGACGAAGGTGAACCCAATAACGGTGTGGGATCCGTCTATGTAGTCAATGAAGGGAATTTTAACCAAACGAATGGAAGTATCACCTCCTATGACCCGGAAAGCGGGGAGGTTTCTGCCTTCGTTTTCCAAACGGCCAACAGTCGGCCGCTGGGCGACGTAGTACAATCCTTGTTTATCGATGCCGACGAGGTAGGCTACGTGGTAGTGAACAACAGCAAAAAGATTGAAGTGGTGAATGCTGACTTTGTTTCAACAGCCACTATTGAGGACAACCTGGCCAATCCAAGGTATTTGTTGCGGGCCAACGATCAGCTCTTTGTCAGCAACTGGGGCACTTTCGATGAGAACTACGCCCTTGATCAGTCGTACGTACTAATTCTTGACGCTACCACTTTTGAAAAGGAGGGGGTAATTAATACAGAGGACGGCACTGAAAATCTGGCCTATGCTGATGGCTTCGTCTATGCTTCCAATAGTTTTGGGAATACAGTATCTGTAATTAAGACCAGTACCGGAGAACTGGAGACAACCCTCGAAGTCGGTTATTCGCCGGGAGAAATGGAGGTGGATGAGGCCGGCACCATTTGGCTGATCTGCGGTGGAAGCTATCAGGGCAACGACGGGGCCATCTATAAGCTTGGCACATCCGCAGCTACCAAAGAGGTCGACCTTGAGTTTAATCCTTCGGCACGACTATCCATCGATAAAGAGCAGGGCGTATTGTATTACATAGCAGGCACCTCAGTTGGAAGCTATGAAACTACACAAAAGGTGCTTGAAAAGGCGTTTATTACAATTGATGAGGCAGTTGGCTTTTATGGACTAGGTTATAATGAAGCCGAGGATGTCATCTACATAGCAGACGCCAAAGGCTTTCAGGGCAAAGGCACCGTGTACAGATATTCTGCCGATGGAGAAAAACTATCGACATTTGAAGCAGGGGTAGCTCCAAATGGCTTTGTTTTCAAATAAAGAGTCGTGTTGCAACCCTTGAATCTGGCTACCGTCTTTTACTCAAAATGAACTAACCATTATGAGAAAGATAGGAGTACTTATACTTGGATTACTAATCGCCGGTCAGGTTTGGGCAGGAGAAGAAACAAGAGAGTTGTCTTCGTTCAGCAGCCTCGATATCGGTGGCGCTTTTAAAGTGACATTGAAGAAAACCGGCAGGCACAGGGTATTCATTGATGCAGATGACAATGTGATAGACAGAATTCGAACCGAGGTTGTTGGCAGCACTTTGAAAGTCTATATCAAAGACAATAATTTCAGGTCGAGCGGGCCCATGAATCTGACTATTGAGTTTTCTAACATCAACGGCATGGATTTAAGCGGGGCTTCCACAGTTGTATGCGACGATGTCATCACAGCTTCGACGTTCGATCTGGATGTAAGTGGAGCCGGTTCTACAAAGCTGATCATTGAGACAGACAGGCTAAGGGCTGACATGACAGGTGCAGGCACACTTACGCTGAGAGGAAAGGCCAGGGAACAAGTCATTGATATAACCGGTGCGGGAAGCTACAATGCCGAGGAGTTTGAATGTGACTACACCGAGGTCGAGTCTTCAGGGGCTGGGACGGCCAGGGTAGTGGCCAACAAAGAGCTTAGGGCAGAATGTAGCGGCGCAGGTTCAGTTCGTTACAAAGGCAATCCGCAGAAGGTTTATGCTGACTCAAACGGCGCAGGCTCAGTCAAAAGAATGAATTAATAGGGGAGGGGTGTTTTCACCCCTTCTTTTTTTTGTAGAGGTCAAACAGCTGGTGGGCTGCAGTTACGGGGTTTAGCTCTCTATTTTCCACTTTTGCAGCGAGGTCTTTGACTTCCTCTTTTACCAGACGATTGAATTCCTGTTTCAAAAGCCCATCAAGCTTCTGATGCATCCATTGCAGGTTTTGCTGGGATCGCTGATGTGCTAAATAGCCATTGGCAGTCATCTTTTCGTTGAACGACTCAATCAAAATCCATAACTCACCTATTCCCTCGCCGAGAAGAGCGGAGCATGTTGTCACCTGAGTAACCCAGCCGGAAGGAGGCAGCGAGAAGTAGTGAACCACTTGTTTAAGCTCCTGGAGGGTCTTCTTAACTACCGGAATATTGTCACCGTCTGCCTTGTTGATCACAATGGCGTCGGCCATCTCCATAATGCCCTTTTTTATACCCTGCAGGTCATCGCCTGCTCCTGCTATGGTCAGCAGCAGAAAGAAGTCACACATGTCTCTTACCAGGGTCTCCGATTGACCTACTCCCACAGTCTCTATCAAAATGACGTCGAACCCGACCGCTTCGCACAGTAACATGGCCTCACGTGACTGATCTGCCACGCCCCCGAGGGTAGAACCCGTAGGAGTGGGTCTTATGTAGGCATTTGGGTTGACGGCGAGCTTATTCATCCTGGTTTTGTCGCCCAAAATACTGCCCTTGGTTTGCTTGCTCGACGGGTCAACCGCCAATACTGCCACCTTTTTACCTAGTCTGGTAAGGTGTACGCCAAAGGCTTCTATGAAGGTGCTCTTCCCAACGCCTGGTATGCCCGACACACCAATTCTCGTCGCCTTGCCTGTTTTGCTTAACAATCTGTCAATCAGTTGCTCAGCAAGCGCTCTGTCAGACGGTAGTTTGCTTTCCACCAAGGTAATACCCCTGGCCAGCGCCACCCTGTCGCCCCTGATTATTCCGCTAATCAACTCCTCTAATGTTGGTCTTTTTGGTATATTCGTTGACATCCAAGAAAAAGTCATACTGGCTTAAACCGACTACAATATACATTCGTCCCTCAAATAATAAGCTTCGTCGAAAGAACCGAAAAAAAAATTGTTCTATTTTAAGTTTAATTTGTCTTTTACTTATGTTTGTATCGTCGGTTCGTGAATATTTAGTTACTTACCAGTTGGCAAAGCAACTAATCTACTATGAAAGCAAACAGAAGAGAATTTTGGCTGGACTCGATTTTTGGAACAGCCTTCATATTCTTACTGATGTGGACGTTTTATTCCGTTACCGCATTTAAGGTCTTTGACTTATTTGATCCGATTGGAGACGCTCTTGGAGATGTAGAGCTCACTGATGTGGTATTCTCCCAGCTAAGGGAGCCGGCAGTTCCTGACGACAGGATTGTGCTGGTGAACCTGGGCAGGGTAAACAGGGCAGATATTGGGTATATGATTGATATTGTCAATCAATATGAACCAAAGGTAATTGGCCTCGATACCTATTTCAGAACGCCCAAAGATTCTGCTGTCGATGCCATTATGGAGGATGCTTTTTCGAGGGTTGATAACCTGGTAATTGGTAGCATTCTTCAGAACTTTAATGAAGAGAAGCTGGAATTTGATTCTCTGGGGAAATCTCTTCCAAGATTCACTCAGCATGCTGAGACGGGTTTTGTTAATTTTATAACAGATGCCCAAACTCAGGAAGAGTTGAAAATGACCCGGGAGTTCACTCCCAAGGAGATGGTGGCAGGGCAACAAGAACTGGCATTTGCTGTAAAGCTGGCTCAGTATTTGGAACCTGAAAAGGTAGACAGGTTGTTGAAAAGAGGCAACGAGCGGGAAACGATTAATTACCGAGGCAATGTGATGGACTTCGGTGCGTCGGTGTATGGTACGATGTTTTTCGCACTGGACGTTAATCAAGTTTTTGATCAGAACTTCGATCCATCTCTGATCAAGGATAAAATTGTGATCTTCTGCTTTTTAGGTGAGTATCTTGGTGATAGACTGACAATAGAAGACAAGTACTATTCGCCGATTAACTCGCAGTTTGCAGGAAGATCCTATCCGGATATGTTTGGGGGAGTTGTGCATGCCAACATTGTGGCCATGATTCTCAATGAGGATTACATTGATGCCATGGATGATGCAACCGGCGCTATAATTGGTGTGCTGTTGTGTTTGATCAATGTAGCGGCTTTTTCTTACATATACAGAGTGTATTCCAAGTGGTACGATGGTGCCACTAAATTGATACAGCTGGTGGAAGTTTTGGGCATCAGCTTTATGAATGTTTATGTATTGGACAAGTTCAATTATAAACCGGAGTTAACCATAGGCATGGTAGCAATAGCACTTGCCGGCGATTCTCTGGAGGTATATTACAGCGTGGTGAAGAATTCAGTCACCGGGCTTTTTAAAAGTAGAAAAAGAAAAATTAAATTGTAAAACATTAAAAATTAGACCTATGAAAATGAGAACAATTCTTTTGACGTTCTTGGTGTTGCTGACTTTTTTGAGCAGCAATGTATTGGCTCAGGGTTATGAGTTTCGTGTATTGGCTAATAAAGGTGAAAACCAAGTAAAAAAGGCTGGTGCAAGTCAGGCAGAGACCTTGAAAACTGGCGCAACGCTTGCGAAAGGTGATCAAATCATCGCTGCAAATGGCGCTTATATCGGACTGGTGCACAGCAGCGGTAAAACGACTGAGATAAGAACTCCAGGCACGGTAAAGATTGACGATTTGTCTGCAAAAATTGCAGCAACGACCTCTACTACTGCCAGCCGTTATACTAGCTACATCGCTGCTAAAATGAATGAAAGCGATGGTGGTGGAAATTACCGGTCAAACATGAAGGCAACTGGTGCTGTTGAAAGAGCTACTAATACGTCTGCTATCAATGTGATGCTTCCAAACTCTGTTGACTTTTATGGTGACAATGCTATTGTTCGTTGGAAGGCAATCGGTGAGGGCGACGCAACTTACATAGTAACTGTAAAGAACATTTTTGATGAGGAGGTGGCTAAAATCGAAACTGATCAGACAGCTTATGAGCTTGACTTCACTAACCCGAAGCTGGCTCAGGAGAGACTAGTGATTCTTAATGTTAAAGTTAAAGGTGACGAGGATTTGAAGTCATCTGACTATGGCATCAAGCGTCTTTCAAACACTGAGTCTGCTAAGGTGAATGAAAACATCAAAGGACTTAAGAGTGAAGTAAACGAAGAAACACCGCTGAATAAGATCATTTATGCCTCTTTCTTCGAAGAAAACAATCTTGTGCTTGATGCACTGACCAAGTACGAAGAGGCTATCGAAATGTCTCCTGAAGTACAGGACTTCCAGGACATGTACCAGAGCTTCCTTGTAAAGAACGGTCTTGCTGCTGCGACAGCTAACTAAGACAAGGCAAAAAATAAATAAAAAAAGGGGCGGAAGCCCCTTTTTTTATGGCCATATATGCTGACAAAAGAAAAGCGGTTGGGTTCAGGTGAGAGAGGTGAAGGCTAGAACGGAGATTCTTAGGGCAGCGGTTACGGGATCAAGCGGAAAACCTGGGGTATAAAACTCGAAAGGAACGTTATTCGATTCAGCAAATAGGCGGCAATAAAAAAGCAAAACTGGTTCAATGCGTCTCGCCCGGCCGGGCGTCTCCAGTCGGACAGGCTTGAATCTTTTGCATTTTTATGCAAGCAAAAAATACCCATGCCAAAAGTAAATCCCCCAGAAATACAGATTGATCCCGGTTACGTCATGAAATCAGGCCTTGAAATTCTGAACTGATTCCAACTGATTGACCCAATAGCAAAGCAGCGCCATCTTTGCGACGGCTGCTTCCGGCTAGCAGAACGCCTTCAAGAAATCTCCCGGCATCCGTTCATCTGACCGCTGCTGGCTTCACTCTAATGCTATAGCTTTGCTAAGCTCCTGCCAGACAACAGGTTAACAATAAAAAAGAGACTGCCTTTCGACAGTCTCCTTCAAGTCAGGTGCGTGTACTAGAATTAATCTAACCCTATCATTACAAAAGGTCCCCAGTAAATCGGGTCACGGTACTCATTCCTTATCTCTTTTTTAGCATCAATGAAAGCCCTGCGTTTATCTCCGGTGGTGATCCACTTCTGGTAAAACTTCACCATCAGCTGCTGTGTGGCCTCATCAGATACTTTGAACAAACTCATGATGATTGTTTTGGCTCCGGCAACCAGGAAGGCTCTCTGCAGTCCATACACCCCTTCTCCAGCTTCCATTTCACCAAGCCCTGTTTCGCAGGCACTCAGTACTACCAAATCCGTTTGATCCAGATTGAGGTTCATGGCCTCATAGGCAGTTAGGATGCCGCTTTGGCTGTTGTAGTTGTAGGCGCTTTCGTTCAATATGTCGCCAGCTCCGGCCATCAGCAGCCCAGATCGAAGCAACGGGTTGTCGTAAGCTTTCGACTCGTTGAGTCCTGCAAATATATTGTTTTCTTCAATCGCCGGCTGGAAGAACCCGTGTGTGGCAATGTGGAATACTTTTGGGCTTTTCATTGATTTCACCTGGTCTTCACCCGCCTTGAGTTCGAGGTAGTCCTGCGTTTTCCAGCCATTATCGTTAAGCAGTTTTTTGAGTTCAACCACTTCTTCATGGGTGCCGGGAAGTCGCTGTACTTCACTCATGCCAATGCTTTTTGCTAAGTTCTCGTTTCCGGCAGTTGCGCCCTCTGACTTTACATAATAAATCGGGTCTCCAAACATCAATGCCAGGTTTTCAGCGGGTGCTTGTGCTTTCTTTTTCTTGCTCCTGTTTACAAGATCTCTCGTATTACTTACAAGGATAATGTTGGAATTGTCGAGGACGTATTTACCATCACCAGTCGGTATCGCCTCCAAATTGATTTGGTTATAAACACCGTCGGCGGAGAGGTAGATTGTAGATGTTTGCCCTACAGCTTCAACGATAGGTTTCCAGAACTGATCATACGAATACTCATCTTCGATTTTAAACTTAATACTGTTTCGATACAGTTTCATGTACCTGCCTTCGAGGGCAGCGCCATTCCTTAGTAGCACCAGTTTCGGCTTGCTGCGCTTTTCATTGTCGACATAGATGACAGCGTACATGACTGAGTCAGTAAAATCATGGTCGAAATAACGGAATCTCACAATTTCGACCCCCTTTTCATTCTCGCCTAAGACAGCTTTTACATCTTGCCAGGTAATAACCTTGTTGTCAACGCCTTCATCGAATACTTCTGACTTTAAGCTGAGCTGTTTCTCCAATGCTTCCATCTCTTGTACCAGTTGAGCCGGGTTCACATTGTTTTCCAGTAGCTGATCGTTTGACATAGACAGGGCATTGGTCAGCTGGGCTTTTTTGGCTATCCAGCTGCTGTACATATTTATCAACGTGCTGTCGCCGCTGGAAAGGATACGGGTTCTGATTTTTATTGATGTATTCAGCAGGAGTGCTTTTGTAAGCAGGGCGTTGTTATAAATATCGCCGATCAGGTCTTCTTTCTTGTCTATCCTGGTCAGTGCCAGTGTGTTGTAGAACTCATAGTCGGACTTAATGGTGTTCCAAAACTTGGCCTTTTCTCTTTCGCTCAATGCAGGGAAGTAGGTCTTTATGAACTCCTGATAGTTGCCCAGTGTCTCCTCAATCGTGTTCTGAGCCTTTCTGATATCTCCATTCATGTAGTAAGTTTTTGCCAGCTTCGACAAAACTTTCACATATTCGGGGTGAGAGGTGGAGAAAAATTTGGCGTACGTCTTTAGGGCATCCTGGTAAAAATTGTCTGCCCTGTCGTATTGCCTTTTCTGGTACTGGATGTCACCTTTCAGCGTGTTGACCACAGCAGCATTAACGTTATTCCGCTTTCCTATTCGGTCTTTCCAGATTGTCCATGCCTCCTCAAGATACTGCAGGGAAATGTCATATTCGCCAGCGTAAATACTCACAGTGGCCAAATCTTTCAATACTTCAGCATAGAGCGGGTTTTTACTTCCCAGCTTGGTTCCAACGATTTTTTCTGCCTCAACTAGCAAGTCTTGTTGCTGCTTGAAACTGGCGCCGTCGTAAAATTTAATCATTCCCAACTGTGCCAGCGACCGGCCAACATCTACATGTCCCCTTCCGAACTGCTTTTCCTGGTTAGCGATGGCTTGGGAGATAAATTGCTCCGCTTTTTCGTAGTCTCCAATTGTTGTGTAGAGCCGGGATAAGGTTATCAGGCTGCTGGCCAGCTTGGAGGAAGAGGCCGGAAACACAGCCGTTGCTATATTAAGAGATCTTCTTGCGAACGACTCCGCATCGGTATACTCACCGGCAGCCAACTTCAATTGTGCCTTCAAAACCAATGGGCGCAAAAGGTGCCTGCTTGTGGCGCCAAACTGTTTTTCTGTATTCTTCAGGTATTTATCTACCAAATCGGTTGCGTCACTATATCTACCCAAATGATAGTACAGTTCAGCAAGGTCTTCCGTGTTTTGCCCGGCAGAGCCCAATCGGTTCAATCCACTCTTAATTTTGATTCGTTCTGACTCGAAAAGGAGGCCTTCTGCCTCGTCGTAGAGGCCTTGAATAACCATTAATCTCGCTTTGGTAGTCAATAGGTTGGTATAGTGAAGTGTTTCCTCAAGGGAGGAAGGTTTGGCGAGGATATTGGTTGCTTCCTGAATGTTTTTTTCTGCTTTCTCATATTCTCCAATGTTCATTTGGAGGGAGGCAATCTTGTCTAACTCGACACCATAATTCACATCCTTGTTATCGTATTTCACACGAGACACATTCAGTGCTTTGTCAAGTGTTTTTGATGCGTTGCTGAAATCGTCATTTTCCTCGTAAAACTGCGCCAGGTGGTTGAGGATATTCACGTACTCAACATGGCCTTGAGAGAATTCCTTTTCGATCACTCCATGGAAGCTCTCATCATATATTTTCTTTGCTTCGGCAAACTTGTCGGAGTATTCAACGAGGTAGTTGGCTTGCATTACCCTGGAAAGGTGGTACTCAGGTGCATCGGCACCGAGCATGTCTTTTTCGATTTTTAGGATATCGAGAAGGTACTTTTCCGCATTTTCCGCATTATTATTCAGTTGGGCAGCACGGTAGGCAAATTCAAGTATCCTTCGTCTCTCAGGGTGAATTTCCGGGTAAAGGTTACCGTACGCCTTAGAGGCAGCATCTTTTTCCTGGCCGAATACCTTCGTGCTTGGTGCGTTAATGTCCATCGGTAGGGTTTCAAGCCGAGCTCTGTTCAAGCTCTCTTTGTCAAAGCTTTTGTTAAGGATAGCCCTGAACTGGTTGGTGTTATTGCTGGTTTTTGAATAGTTGTCTATTCTCCAATAAGAGCGAATAAGGCTTTCCATCATGTCCAGCCTGGCAATGTGCGATGCTGAATGAATCCGCATTGTATTTTTAAGGGCGTCCTCATACAGGGCGGGCAGGGCAGAGGGATCGATTCCATTTTCCTCCAGCAGCTTTGCATTGAGGTAAAGCGTTTGACTGTAAATAAGCGGGTTTTTGCCAAGCTCTTTTCCAATCCATTGCTGGGTGAAAATAAAGGCAGAGTCTGATCTGATATAGTCTCCCATGAGTCGGAATGCATCAGCCTTGTGCATTAACAATTCACCATAGGCACCTTTTAGGCTGGCAATAAGCTCTTTGCCAGCAGCTGACTGGTAAGCAGTTTGCGTACTTGCAAGGTTGCCGTTGATATATTTGACTACATCGGCATAAAACCCCTTTCCCTTCAGTATTCTAGTTTGGAGCAAGGCCAGCTTTATTTTCATTTCGTCATTGGAAGCACCACTTGCCTCCAATACAGCCCTCGCTTTAGTAAGAAGATCCTGGGCGTTGACGAAGTGCCCATAGTCTGCCCAAACATGGGCAGCTTCATAGAGAAGAAGACCATGATCCACCGACGTTTCACCATTTACCTTGGCGCTCATGGCCACACCCCGGCTTATTTTATCCGCCATGTCTTTGTGCAGCCCGGCAGCCCAGTCTATTTGAGCCTCAAGCACCAGGGCACTTGCCAGGTACTTGTTCTCTGCTCCCAATTTTTTGGTAGTTTTCTTGACAATTTTACCGGCCGACTTTTTGGCCTTGGGGTAGTCGCCAACGGCGTAAGAGTCATTGGCTTTCTTAAATAGTTTGGGCCAGTTCTGGGCAAAAACGTCACCATTTGGCCCGGCCAAAATCAAAAAGACAATAAGGGAAAGTAAATGCTTGAATGAATTTTTCATGCTTCAAAAAGTTGATGATGTGTAAAGTCAAATGCTCATTAATTTCCTGAGAATTGAGATGGCCGCTTTGGGGATCACTGTCCCGGGGCCAAATATGTCGATAACGCCTTCACGATATAAAAAATCAAAATCTTTCTCCGGGATTACACCCCCGGCTACTACTTTGATATCGCTCCTTCCGATTGCCTTTAGTTGGTTAATCAACTTCGGAACGAGCGTTTTGTGTCCACCTGCCAAGGTCGAAACGCCAATGACATGGACGTCGTTTTCTGCCGCCTGCATGGCTACTTCCTCGGGTGTTTGGAACAGAGGGCCAATATCTACATCGAACCCTAGATCAGCAAAGCTTGTGGCAATCACCTTGGCACCCCGGTCATGGCCATCTTGTCCCATTTTTGCCACCAAAATCCGAGGTCTTCTGCCATCCAGTTCTTCAAACTGATCAGTTAGCTTCCTTGCCGTGATTATATCATCGCTGGAACCCGATTCGCTGGCATAAACGCCAGCTATCGATTTGATGACCGCCTTATGTCTGCCAAAAGCTTCTTCCATAGCAAAGGAGATTTCACCGAGGGTAGCTCTCAACCGGGCAGCGTTTACTGCTTTTTCCAAAAGATTGCCTTTGCCAGTCTGAGCACATTTGGTCAAATCTTCTAAACCTGCAACAACCCCGGACTCATTTCTGCTCGATTTGAGCCTGGCAAGTCTTTGGATTTGCTTCGCTCTTACCGCCGCATTGTCAACCTCAAGTAGCTCTATATCAGTTTTTTCTTTCGTAATATACCTATTAATTCCTACAATTATATCTTGCTGCGAGTCAATCCTTGCTTGTTTTTTTGCAGCAGCTTCTTCTATTCTCATTTTAGGCAGACCACTTTCGATAGCTTTGGTCATGCCGCCAAGTGCCTCCACCTCTTCTATCAGCGCCCAGCTTTTTTCTATTAACTCGTTGGTTAAGTATTCTACATAGTGAGAGCCTCCCCACGGATCAACTACTTTGGTGACGTTGGTTTCTTCCTGCAAATACAGCTGGGTGTTTCTCGCTATTCGGGCTGAGAAGTCTGTCGGCAGAGCAATAGCTTCGTCGAGGGCGTTGGTATGCAGCGACTGTGTGCCACCAAACACCGCTGCCATGGCCTCAATGGTTGTCCGGGCGACGTTATTGAACGGATCTTGTTCGGTAAGGCTCCACCCGGACGTTTGGCAGTGCGTTCGCAGCGAGAGCGATTTGCTGTTCTCAGGACTGAATTGACTTACAAGCTGTGCCCACAGCACCCTGGCTGCTCTTAGTTTGGCGATTTCCATGAAGTGGTTCATGCCTATGCCCCAAAAAAAAGAGAGCCGTGGGGCGAACTCATCAATTTTGAGACCGGCGGCCAGCCCCGTTCTTATGTATTCCAGCCCATCGGCCAGGGTGTATGCCAGCTCCAGATCAGCAGGAGCGCCCGCCTCGTGCATATGGTAGCCACTGATCGAAATGCTGTTGAAACGAGGCATGCGTCTGGCAGTGTATTCAAAAATGTCTCCGACAATTCGCATGGACGGCACAGGAGGATAGATGTAGGTATTTCTCACCATAAACTCCTTGAGGATGTCATTCTGAATGGTGCCACTTAGTAGGTTGGGGCTCACTCCCTGTTCTTCTGCCGCTACTATATAAAAAGCCATAATTGGGAGGACAGCTCCGTTCATCGTCATCGACACTGAAATCTTATCCAGGGGAATTTGGTCGAAGAGGATCTTCATGTCTTCTACAGAGTCAATGGCTACGCCAGCTTTACCCACATCGCCCTCTACCCGGGGGTGATCGGAGTCGTAGCCTCGGTGGGTGGCCAGGTCAAAAGCTACTGAAAGCCCTTTTTGTCCCATGGCAAGGTTCTTCCTGTAAAAGGCATTGGAGTCTTCCGCCGTTGAGAAACCGGCATATTGCCTGATCGTCCAGGGTCTGCTGGTGTACATCGTGCTGTACGGGCCTCTCAGGAAAGGAGGGAGCCCGGCCGCAAAAGCACCCTGGGTGATTTTTTCCTGATGCTCTTTATTAAACATGGAAGGCACATCAATACCTTCTGCACTTTTCCATGTGGCTACCCCTGCAGAGGGCTGTTTCTCTGGGCCTGCCTTCGGGCTAAATGGAATTTTTGTGAAATCAGGTGTAGTCATATGCCAAATAGCTTTTGGTAAGAGGAGAGCGTTTTAACAAAATCAGATTTAAGATGGATGAAGCTGTCTATGCCTGCTTTGGTCAGTTGCTCTTCATCACTGCCAGGGTTCCCCGCCAGCACCAGGTGTGCCTTTGGGCACTGTACTTTCAAGGCTTGAAACACGGCCGGGCCTGATTCAATATAATCTTGATCGGAGCTGCACACGATGATGAGTTGGGTGTCGGCAGAAAAAGGCGCCGCATGCTGTGGTGACCATGGTGCCCATTCGGCCACGTTGATGCCGGCGGCGGGCAATACTCCTTTTACAAAATTATACCTCGCCAGTGACGCCTGCTTGTCACCGAAGAAGATGGCCATAGCAGCAGGTCTGGACTGCCCGGACTGCTTTGCCAGGTAGTCCTCCATTTTAATCCGGAGGTGTTCAAATGAGGAGAGCAACGAGCCCTCGTTGTTGTAGCTTTTGAGGGTGGGAAACGACTCAAAAAGGCTGAGGTCGCAGAAGTTATTTACGCCTACAACGTTCAGCTTTCGACTGGAAATAAGAGCTCTCTCTTTCTCTTCAAAGTTATTTGCTTCGTCCTGCCAGTAGCTGCCAGAAAGTGAGCTCGAAAACCCACCTGAAGACTCCACTTTTTGCATCTTTCTCCAGCCTTCACTGGCCAAGTCGGCGCTAAGTTTTTCCAGGAAGTAAGACCCGGCCATGGGGTCGCAGTTTTTGTCAAAATAGCTTTCGTCCCGGAGAAGGTTCGAGATGTTCCTTGCAATTCTCTGAGAAAACTGACCCGGCGAGAAGGGGTTTCTGCTATCGAAGCCCGGCATTGAAAGGTAACTGGCTCCTCCATTTACGCCAGCCATTGCAGCAGATGTCATACGAATAAGGTTGACATAGGGATCAACAACTGAGTGTGTATTGACATTGGCCTGGCTATATATTTTGATATCGGCGGGAGACACTTTGCCTCCCTCGAAATGATTGGCAGCCTGAGAGAGAACAACTTTGATGGCTTTGATTTTGGCCATCTCATGAAAGAAGTCTCTGCCGATGCTTACACAAACGATCATTCTGTCTACAATGGTGTTAATAGAGACACCTGCGTCGGTCAGCTTTTTGCACCTTTCAACGAATGCCGACAGCATGTAAGCGATTTGACCAGTCGGTGAAAGTGAGCTGGCTAGTTTCGATGTGGCGTCAAAACAATGGGGACGAAACATTGTCCCTTGAGGAAAAAGAGCCTCAATTCGCAGCGCTTTGTCTGAATCAGACGTGGGGTCATAAAACAAAAAGCCAGGAAGGATGTCTTTTTTCAGGAAGTAACCCGAAAAAAGACGCTGGAAAAATGCCTCCTCAGCCACACCCCACTGAGTCACCTGAAAGGCGTTCTGACAATACTCGAAGCCTATATCTTTAAATAAAGTAACATGGGCCTGCTGATCAACTTCTTTTAGTTTCCACAAAATGCCATCAGCTCCCTGACCCAAAGATTCCAGAGCTATTTCGTTAGCATCCTTATTATCAGTAATTTGAGTGTCTACAGTTACGGAATCGAGGTAGTACCAAAGCCTTCCTATCTGTTGGTGAGGCAGTAACTCGGCATTGGCGTCTGCGGCAAAGGAGAAGGGAGCGTCAGCTTCTTCATAATAAGGCTGAATAATAACATCGGGATCGTAGTGCCATTGCAAAGAATCTAGTTGCTTTGTCTTCAATTCTTTCAACGCATTTTCTCTCCAAAGAGAATGATTGGATGGAGGGAAATTGGACATGTCCCATTTACTCATAAGCTATTCTTATTTTTGAGTCAAGTGTTAACAAAGATAAAGTATTTTGGGTGGGACGAACATTAAATTTATATAGACAGACGGGCCCTTTGAATTACCAAAAAAGAGATTTAAGTTTGTTTCATAACATTTAGGTAATAATTGTATTTTTTAAAGAATTTTCAGCTATAAACGCTGTTTTTATTTGACAATTCGACAAACCAAAAAGTCAAGCGTCGCAGTGTTTTTTTATTACTTTTTTTTTTGACACCTTTGATGTTACCTCCTGTTCAGAAAGGAGAATCACTGCAACAATAACAACATTTTTTTAATCCACC